>NZ_RZRK01000019.1:0-17595 GCF_003997835.1 Mesorhizobium sp. M7A.F.Ca.CA.004.12.1.1 | reverse complement strand
GTGTGGCAGTCGTCACGACGCTGGCCTGTTCGCTGCTGCTTCAGGCCTGCTATTTCGGCTGCGTGCTCTTTTTCGCGGACGTCGATGATCTGTAGAACTGTTCATTCGCTCCGCAGAGGGCCGGCGAATCCAATCTCTTCCTAAGCCCGTTGGCCGTAATAGAAAGACACGAGGCCGGCGAGTTCGTCCTCAGCTGCCACTGTGCTAGCAAGGGAACGGAATCCAATCCCGGAGCAGATGGCCAGAGTTGAGCGAAGACTGCGGTCGGAGCTCCTGCGCTTCCGGGTCTCCAAGGGGACGACTTTGCGAACCGAAGGGACTTTGAAGCGTTGACGTGGTCGGCGTGCGGTAGGTTGGGCCAGCGACAGGGATCCCAGCCGGCCGGGAAGCACCGCCCTCTCAATGTGCGTTGACTTCGCTTCCTTTGGCAAAATGTGGGTAACGGCGAGGGCCGGGCCGTCGACATTCCCGCCCTTTTGGTGCGTGCGCCGTTAGGCGCGACAATTCGGTGCCCGCGTGTAACTGCGCGCATTCGCCGAAGCTTAGACGTGGTGCATTCCCGCTCGCCCGCTTGGCGGATAGTTCCGGCCGTGCTGGTTTTGCCGGCCGTAACGCCCGCCGCTCGTCGGTAAGGCCTCACTGCCACACGCCTCTCCGGCAACGGCTCGGCGCGTCGCGCAATCCGGTTGGCGCTCAGGCCAGGCCCTTCGCTAGCTCCAACGCCTGCCGTTCGAACAGGCGGCGGTAAATGCCACCATCGAGATTGATCAGCGCGGCATGATCGCCGTCCTCCATGATGCGGCCACGGTCGAAGACGAGCAGCCGATCGAGCGAGCGGACCGTCGACAGCCGGTGTGCGATGACGAGTGTGGTTCGGCCCACCATCAACCGATCCACCGCTTGTTGAATGAGCACCTCGGATTCCGAATCGAGGCTCGATGTGGCCTCGTCCAGAATAAGGATCGGCGCGTTCGCGAGGAAGGCGCGCGCGATCGCCACGCGCTGGCGCTCGCCGCCGGAGAGCTTCAAACCCCTTTCGCCGACCAATGTCCCACAGCCCTTCGGCAGGGGCGCGATGAATTCGTGGGCACTTGCCAGCCGTGCCGCTTGCTCGATCTCGGCCCGGCTCGCGCCAGGCCGGCCATAGGCGATGTTCTCGGCAAGCGACCTGTGAAACAGGATCGGCTCCTGCTGCACGATCGCGATCTGCGAACGAAGGGACTCTTGGGTCACCTCGGAGACGTCCTGACCGTCTATCAGGATCCGGCCGCCGCTCAGGTCGTAGAGTCTCTGGATCAGCTTCACGAATGTTGTCTTGCCGGAACCGGAGGGTCCAACCAACCCAACCCTTTCGCCAGCTTCAATCGACAGCGAACATTCGCTATAGAGCGGCAGGGGATGGTTGGCGTAGCGGAAGTGGACGTTCTCGAAATCGATACGGCCCTTCGTGATCCGGATCGGCTTGGCCTCTGGACGATCGGCAACATCCACGTGCTGATTGTGGATGGCCACTAGTTCTTCCATCTCATTAACCGAGTGCTGCACGTTGCGGACATGCATGCCGGCATCACGCAGATAGCCCTGCAGGACGATGAAGCACGTGAGAACATATGCTATCTCGCCCGGCGTTGCCTGTCCATGCGACCACAGAAGCAGGGCATATCCGACCACCGCCACCCTGAGCGCAACCAAAGTTACGCCTTGGGTTGAGCCGATGATCGTTCCGCGCACCCAACTCCGGCGCGCGCGGTGCCGCCATTTCGTCATGATGTTTGCAAGCCGCTCGTCTTCGCGAACCTCTGCGCCGAAGCCCTTGACCACAGCGTTGCAACTGACCGCGTCCGCAAGCGCGCCGCTGAGCCTTGTGTCCCATCGGTTGGCAAGGCTCGCCGCTGGCGCGACATAGCCGAGCGACAGCGAAATCGAAAACGCAAGGTAGACGAGAGAGCCGCAAGCAAAGATCACGCCCATGACCGGCCAGTGCCAGCCGAGCAGCACCGTCGAGCCGATCAAGATGACAAACGACGGGAGCAGCGTGACGAGTATCGTGCTGTTGAGGAGGTCGAGCGCCCACATGCCGCGCGTTATCTTGCGCACTGTCGAGCCGGCGAAGCTGTTTGCATGCCAGTCTGTCGAAAAGCGCTGCACATGATGGAACGCTTCGGTCGCGACGTCGGAAATCATTTTCAACACCAAGTCGTTCAGGCCAATTAAGGCGACGTGGCGCATGGCAATGGAACCGAGTGCCAATGCAATCGGTACAGAGAATGCTGCAACAGCTGCCGAAGCTGGTGCTGCCGCATTAGCAGCACGAGAAACAGCGTCGATAAGTCGGCCAGAATAGAGCGGCATCAACACGTCAGCCAGCGTGGAGGCGAGCATCGCGGTCATGATGATCGCGAGCCGGGCCGGCTGCCTGTTCCAGAGGCGAACAGTGAAGGCGAAAACGTCGCGACAAGTGGCGCCGCGCCCATGGACGGGGAAACGTCTCATAGTTTCCAAGCGGGCGCATCAACACGCTCGGTCCCAAAGACGATAAAAGACAAAACTGGAATTTCGACCTCCCCCATAACAGCATCAATTTTGGCGGGCAGCTCTTGCCGCCTCACGACGGTGAGTTCAAAAGTCGTGCCAACTGAGCGGGAACATCCGAAGGACAAATTCAGCAGGTTACCGAGCCTGGAGAAAGTCAGCCGCCATCCAGTCGAATACGATTGCTACGGCTGCTCAACTCGGGAGATTGGAAAAGAAGGTCGATGTATCGATTGAATTTTGAGCTTGTTCTTGCCTCGATCAAATAAGTACAGTTGCAATGCAGCTTTCTCAGGCCCGGCACTTAGGTGCTGATTTCAAAAGCGCGCCGCGAATACTTTCCTGCCCATATTCCGTCAATCGAATGCTCGACTGTCGGATTGTGCGCTCCCCGACACAGTGCTGTCGGTTCGCCTCCTGGGTACCTCCCCCGTCGATTGACGACCTGAAGGAGAAGCTTCGCTCGCAAGCTGGCACGACTCTTGAGGGTACTCCAGGTGGCGGAAGGAACTCCGGCTCGAGTCCCGTTGACTTCGGATGTTGCGAGGCTGGGTTGGAGCAAACTGTGCACCAATGAGAACGCAATGAAGGAGACATCATGGAACTCCGGCGGATTGCGGTGGAGTTAGACCTATTCCTCAAGATGACTGATGATGTCGCTCAATCCGAACAGTTGTTCGAACTGTTGTCTGCGTTTGCGCTGAATTTCGATTGCCCGTGGATTGCCTATGGGTCGCTCGCATCAGAACAGAGGGTTTTCAAGCCGAACCGAGAGGGTTCTGTGGTGATGTGGAATTATCCTGCTGAATGGCAGGAGCGCTACTCGAGAATGGGCTATGCCAAAATAGACCCACTCATCAAGAAAGGTCGAAAGGAGGCGGGACCCTTTCGATGGAGCGAGGTGTATACCGATGAAAGCATAACTGAAGATGGACGCCGCGTCTTGGACGAAGCAGCAACATTCGGCTTGAGGTCAGGCGTTACCGTCCCATTACATGGCCCTGGTGGCAGCTTTAGGTTTGTGAGTTTTGCTCAATCCTCGGACTGCGAATTGCAGAATAGAGCGATCACCTACCTGCAAATGGCCGCGCTGCGGTTTCATCGGATGGTTACGAAGTTCGACACTACGACTGCGTCGGAACGAGCTCATAACCTGTCTCCGAGAGAAATAGAGTGCATTGATTTGGTGTCACAAGGAAAATCATCTTGGGAAATAGGAACTATTTTAGGCAGATCACGAAATACGATAGATTTCCATTTAAAAAATGTAATGCGGAAGTTGGATGCGACCAGCAGAACGGTAGCTGTTGTAAAAGCTTTGAACCTTGGGATTATCGAACCGCCGTAGGTGCGCAGCTAGTTCTCCGCCCGTAGTAGCGCGCGTGATAGCCGAGACGCTCCGGCGTGCGCTCGCTCTTCGAAGCACCCAGCGCCTCGTCCATCTCGGCCTCGAGCACCTCCTGCATCACGGCGCGAATCACCTCGTGCAATCCATCCGGCCTCGAAAGCAAAATGTCGTTGACGCTGCTATGGCGGATTTATCTTCAGGCTTGGTCCTGGTGGCGATGCTGAGTTCGCTTCGCTGAGATTGGGCGGTCATGACAGGGTGGTGTTCAATGTCACCGATTCCTGGAAGAAATTACCATCCGTATTAAGCGACTGACGATGAGTGATGTGTGTCCAAAATCTGACAGCTGTCAGAAAACATGTCGGGTTCAATACAGCGGAGCGTCTTAGCTCTGTCGGGCTTTTCGAAGCCTATCTCGCAGTAACTGCGCGCCAGGCGCACTAGCTCGGCCTTTGCTGGTCGATGTGCGGCAATATAGTGTGAGGGCTGACCCGCATGAGAACACGGAACTCGCTCGATGAAGGATGATCGACGGCATCCAGAAAGCTTCTCTCCGGCGGGTTCGAGGGTGCTGCGCGCGCATCTCGGCGACGGGCCAGCGACCAACGGTTGAGGCTACATCTCCGGAGCGAGTGATGCCTCGAAAGATGCAATGCTGTCTCTGGTCCGACGCGCTGGAAGTTTGTGAAGGTCGGCCCGGCAAGTCGGTGAACCGGGCGGCTTAGGCTGCCAAAAAGGGTAGATGTCTGCGTTGCCTCGGTAGATCAGCAGGCGGTATCAGAAAGCCAAAGGCACACGCACACCATCGTGGCGCTTCGCAGGAAGTAGATGGGAGTAATCACCAGTGATTTTACCGGAACTTCGCTCAGCAAACACAGCCGGCAGGGTTTTGGAGATAACGACGACCACGGGATGCGTCGTAGGATGTTCATATTGTCCCCAGGACAAGTTCGCGGTCCGGCAAAGAAAAGTGTCTCATGCGAGTCATCTGGATCTTGAAGATTTCAAGCGGTGTCTGGCCCGCGTACCGACTTCCGTCGACATTGGTTTTGCGGGATACTCCGAACCTTGGCTCAATCCGGACTGTACCGAAATGGTGGAGCACGCCTTCGCCAAAGGCCATGGCATCAGGATTTTTACGACGCTGGTGGGAATGAACGGGCAGGACCTGCAACGATTGCAAGCCTTGCGCTTGGGCGTATTCGTGGTTCATGTTTTCGATGATGGCACCTACATGAACAGCCGCCTGGTCGGAGACAAGTATCGCGATCTGGTTCGTCAACTCGTCGACGCGGATATCCCCTTGATCCGGTTCGTGGCTTTGGGCGAGCCCCACCCAGATATAGCCGACATTATTCCTACCGAAGCACTGATAAAAGCGCGGCCCATGAGCAGTAGGGGTGGAAGCGTCGACCCTAAGATCGTTGCACCACGTCAGCCAGTGGTCGGAGCCCTAACCTGCGTGGACGCACGACAGTATCGGAATGTTCTTCTTCCAAACGGCGACGTTACCCTGTGCTCTATGGATTTTGAACGGCGTCACGTATTGGGCAACCTTCTATATGAGGGTTACTCCGCTCTGTTTGAAAAGCCAGTTTTTCGCGAAATCGTCGACCGCATGAATGGAGCAGATGGTTTTCTGCTTTGCAGGATGTGTGAATTCGCCGACCCAAACGACCGGACCTGAGTGCATGCCGGCCGAGAGGGCGTGCCTGGCAGTGCGGATGGCCCCACGACAGATGCACCTGCCCGCGACGCCATCGTGTTTTCACGTTACGCCAGTATGTTCCTGTAGGCGCGGCAGTGGGCCTCGAGCATTTCGGAGACGAGCTCATCGAAAGGTCTTCGCCTTCCAACCGAGCTTGTCGGCCTGCCTAGCTTGAGGTAACGCCGATCACAGGTCAACCATCGGTCGGATGGAAACAGTGTTAGTCGATCCCGATCAGAGCTTGATTGCTTACTCACGGCTCACCTCGTCAACGCCTTCACCCTCCCGGACGATCTCCTTTTCGACTCGCCTGAAGGCAGCAGCGCAGCTGCGGCCGGGGATGGTTGCCGTCGCGGTAGTGGACGTTCTCGAAACCGATGCGGCCCTTCGCCAGCGCGTCTCCCGGTTGCTTCCGCCTGGCCTACGAACGGGCTTTCCGTCAAGGGGGTCCACGGCGGCCCCGCCCTCTTGATCCGGGGGCTCGGGCCAGTCATCGCGCAAGAGATCGGAATCCGCATTCTTCTCAAAGAGAGCGTGGCTTTCGCTGTGTCATCGGTCATCAAATAGTTTCTTGAATCAGGTTGGTGTCCGCAGCCCGAGGTTGAACGGCGAATATATTGATGACCGCCGCGAAGCCGCTCGCTCGCTACGGCGCTATTGAGGAGCGCGCTCGCGAGCGGCTTCGCTACCGCCGAGCGACACAACCTCTGGCGACGCGACCCTGCTGATCTCCTTGGACATTTGTCCGGAGGCGCTATGGGCAGCGATGGGTGGGGTACGTCAACTACCTGATGCCATAGTAGCGATGCTTTCGCGGAAGCTTTAGAAGCCATCCTGTTGCAGCACATTCTCCGAAAGCATCCGAATGGAGGGCAACGCAACCCAACAATATTTGATGAGGATGCCGGCATCACCAGACTAACCAAGGCTGCCTCCGGCATTCTGCTCTCAATGTTAGATGACGAACATCTACCGCGAGCAACCAGCCATTAATCGCTCTCTTCTTTGAACGACCCAAGTGCAGAGGACTCAATATGAACACCGACCCTTTCACGGCCCATGAGTCCAACGTTCGTCGCTACGGTCGGTCGTTTCCCGCCGTCTTTGCGAGGGCACTTGGGGCCACCATCTGGGACGAGACCGGTAACGCATACATCGACTTCCTCGTTGGGTCCGGGGCGCTCAATTACGGGCACAACAATCCGGATATCATGGCGCCGGCGATTGAATATCTCGTCGGTGAGAACATTCTTCTGTCGCTTGATATGCATACGGCGGCAAAGCGTGACTTCATTGAAGGGTTCGTCGATTGGATCCTGAAACCCAGAGGCCTTTCATACAAGATTCAGTTTCCTGGGCCGACCGGCACGAACGCCAACGAAGCGGCTCTGGCGCTGGCGCGAAAATACACCGGCCGCTCGAGCGTCATGGCCTTTACGAATGCGTTCCACGGCATGTCGCTCGGCTCTCTAGCGGTGTCGGGCTCGGCCTCAACCAGGGAACTGGGAGGCGTCGCTCGCCACGATGTGATCCGTGTTCCCTATGACGGCTATCCGAGCCAAGCTTTCGATTCCGCCAGTTACATCGACAGCGTTTTGAGCGACCCGGGGAGCGGCATAGAAAAGCCTGCCGCAATCATTCTGGAGACCATCCAGGCGGAAGGCGGCATGAACGCCGCGTCTGCAGCTTGGCTCATGGAAATTCAGCGCATTTGCCGTACTCACGGCATTGTTTTTATCGTCGACGATATTCAGGCGGGTGCGGGCCGAACTGGCGATTTCTTCTCATTCGAGTCCGCGAAAATCGAACCGGATATTGTGTGTCTTTCCAAGTCACTAAGCGGTTCAGGTAGTCCGCTGTCCATCGTTCTGATTCGACCCGACTTGGACGTATGGAAGCCCGGAGAACATAGCGGGACCTTCAGAGGCAACAATTTCGCCTTCGTGACGGCAGGAGCCATGTGCAAGATGTGGTCGGATAGGAAATTTACTGCAGGTGTCGAGCGGACAGCCGTCAGGCTGCAAACGCACCTCGATCGCCTGGTTGCGAAATTTCCGAGGTACATCGAACAGAAGCGCGGCCGCGGTCTGATGGCCGGCCTGAAATGCCGTTCACCGGCAGTTGTCGGCCGCGTGCACGATGTCGCATTCGAAAATGGCCTTCTTATCGAATCCTCGGGGCCAAATCGCGACGTTATCAAAGTCCTCCCACCGATAACCATCACCGATGCCGAACTCGATCGTGGCATCACCATCCTTGAACACGCACTACAGGAGCAAGACAATGCCTAGTCAGATGTCTCAAGTGCCAGCCATCTCGCCGGTTTCGATCAAAGAACGGACCGGCTCGATCAACACTGCGGAAATCATCTCGGTCCTGAAAGGTGAGCTCACCGCTCTGCACATCAAGCAAGCTTTCAGCACCGAAGTAGCCGAGGAGATCACTACGAACTTTATTGGAAGCTCCGGTCTCAGAGAGCGTAAAGATGGTGTGCCCGGACAATATGTCGGCGCATCTCACTACAGAAAGGATGCAGCCACCTATTTCGCAGACGCCGAAAACGCGCGGCCGTACGTCGATGCCCTTTTTAAGAATTTGGTTGACCCGGTTCGAGCGGTATTCGGGGCGTTGAAGCGAGAGCTTCACAACCAGGGCATCGAATTGCGGCTGGCGCGTTCCGAACACGGCCAGGCCAATGTTTGTCGCGGCCTCAGTTGGTCGGGCACAGGCACGTTTTCCTTGGATCCCCACGACGACGTCGCTCAAGTCTTACGTGCTGGCGATGATTACGAGCTTTCTGCGGTGGCGCACAATACGGTCGCAGCGCTCAACCTCTATCCCAGCATGCCTGAGGAAGGCGGCAATCTGAAGCTCTGGAGCCACAAGCCGACGGTTGCGGACCGGATATCGCAAGGTGTGGAGACCACTGGATACCCCTATTCGGCAGCCTATCTGGAGGCCGTCCCTTGCCGCGAGTTCGAGCTCAAAACTGGGGATATCGCCCTAATCGATGGCGGCTTCGTTCACGGGGTTACCGGTCAATCAGGCAACGGAAAGCGTCGCGTGCTGCTGAATTGCTTTTTCGGATTTGCGCGGCCAGATCTTGTTCTCTGGTGGACCTGAAGCGGGACTGACCGGCTTCCTCCAGCGCCGGTCACTTTGGGCTCGTCCGCGTAAGTGGGCAAAAGTATATGGCGGCAAAATCTTATGCCGCAGTTAAAAAGCGCGCACAGTGAGAATAGAACATCAAGCATAACGAGGACACACGATGTGTGATGCGACGAACTATGACGAGAATTGGGCAGACGTTTATGAAATATATACGACAATGCAAGGTAAGACCGGAGAGGCAGACGAAACTGCCGCTTTCTTAGAGCGGTTTTCCTGTGGAGGGATTGCTCTTGAACTTGGCATAGGAAACGGACGCGTGGCTGTGCCGTTGAGCGAACGTGGTGTAAAGGTCGAAGGTATCGACAATTCGGGCGCCATGTTGAAGCTTCTCGCCGACCGCACAGATCTTATCAAAGCGTGGAAAGGGAGTATTGTCGATTTCAATTCTGTTAAGAGATACAATCTGATCTATTCTGTATATGGTACTCTGACCCTGCTATTAAAGCGCGAAGACCAAATATCCTGCCTGAAATGTGCGGCGCAGGCTCTTGATGAAGCTGGGGCTTTGGTAATAGAGGTGCGCGTGCCAATATTAGATGGCTTCCTTGGGGGTATAAAGGTTACTATGACTACCACAACCGTGGATTCCGAGAATACCTTCGTCAAGGCGGAAGCTCACGATTCGCTCAACCAGAATTTGATTTCAAACCTGTTTTGGTTTTCTGGTACGTCTGTCCGGCGATTGCCAGAGCGCGTTCGTTACGTTTATCATCAGGAGCTCGATAGCATGGCCCAATGCGCAGGGCTAGAACTGGTGGAACGCTGGGGCGATTGGGCGGGCGGTGCGTTCACGGATAGGTCCAAACGGCATATCTCAGTTTATCGAAGAATGGGACTGTAGTTTCGACTAAATATATAAAGGCCGCGCTTTGATCGTGCGCACGGGAAGTCCGTGGCGTGGCCTTCCAGCCTCTTTCTGAAGTTGGAACACCGTCTTCACCGCGATTGGGTCAAAGCCGATGTTCCGTTGGGCTGTTAGAGGTCTGTTGGACTAGCCTAACATGAGTTCGCCATGATCGACGCAACCACAGGTCTCAAAAGGGCGACCCTTAGCCAAGCCGTAGACCGCTCCAAAGGCGGCATGACTATGCGCTCACCGATGCGCTCGGCATCTCGTCCGCTTCGTTCTCCTGCCAGGACATCGTTTACATGCGGTGGGCGTCACCCGCTAATAGACGGCATAGCCTTCGGCGAGCCGATTGCCGATTTTCGACAGCAACACCGTTATTGCCGATCTGAACGAACGCGCGCCAAGATCGTCATCTCGCAGCATCGAGGCGCGCCTTGCCTCTGCCACTCGATCTCGAACTCTATATGTCGTCATCTGATCGAGAACGTCTTCTGCAAGCTCAAGGACCTCAAGCGTATCCGCCGCGCGAGCTGACAAAACCGACCAATGCTGCAACGCAATCACCCTCTCGCAGCCGCCGTCATAAACTGACGATGAATTCAACAGGCCTTAGTAGACACCTGAAGAGGTGGAGCGAGGCGCCGACCTCCAAAGCGATGGTGCCGGTCACCGCTGGCGGCGCAAGGCTAGGGTCCACGTCCTGACCAGCGAACCACGATCTTTGGCCGACACGCCGAACACGCGCGGCGCATCATGCTTGAGCATGAAGGCGCTCACTGCTGGCAATGGAGCTGCGGTGTCTCGGCCGCGGCGGGCGGCGCGAACGAGATCGCGCTTTGCTTCGCGGCAACCCATACCGCCGTCAGTTCGCCGGCGCGGAGCAGCCTTGCCAATGAAAGAGCATCCCCGTTTGTCCTCATCTGATCTCCTACTTCCTTAGGACCAGCGGCGCGCGACCGCGGTTCATTGATGGCCGAAGGAACGGATCAGCCCGGTAGAGGCCAAAGCCGGTTGGGCTGCCTAGGTGAAGTGGATCCAATGGCACCCTTGGATAATGCAGCGATCCGTCTAGGAGATGCGTCGACCTCGCCGAACAACCGAACCTCATTCCTCCGCTTCGCAACATCGAAGCGGCAAATGCTTCCCTATAGTCTGCCACGGCTCGCCCTCTTGTTGTGACGACCAGGCTCCTACCGTCCGAGCCACCAACCCTAGGAAGGGCAGTTTAGGGCGGGCAGCAGCGGATCGCACCTCGAAGCTCGTCCTCGAATTGTATGGGAAGGACACCCCCGCCCTCTCAAGAGACTTCTTGCTACTCTTGTACATGGCCGTTCCCTATCGGATCCACACCCGTGCTCACCGACAACGGCATTTAGGTCAAGACGCCCGACGCCGGCGGTTCGGCCGTGCCATTGATCAAGGAGGCCATCGCAAATGACAAAACGCCTCTGGCATGCTTTCGAATACCCCTGCCCCGATGGAACGAGCACCAACCAAGGCAAGACATCCGTTTCGCTCCGAGACTACATTTAGTGGCCCTTTTGACGAACGGTCGCAAATTACTCCCGTTGGCCATGTTGCTGAAATGGGGTAATCGACCACTCCATCGAGTCGATTGCACGCTGAAGTGCTGTCTCCGTTTGAGTTGGGCAGGCCGACACAGCGATGACATGTCCGATGGTATCTCGGTAATCTCCTTTCCTGATGATCGGAGTTTTGGGTTCGACGTATAATTTCACCTCGGCGACACCTGGTATAGCAGTGGCCCTGTCGACATTCATTGAGGCAAACATGCCCTCGCGATCAGGAACGAGGAATCGCGCGGCCGCAAAATTCGAATGCCATTTGCGCAAATCCCATTCCTCGCCGATAGCAAGCTTGATGTGCTCGGTGATGAGGTCGATGCCGTAGGCCAACTGAACCAGCCGAGGGGTGGTCCCACCTGGGAGACGCGGATTAACTTCAATGACCATTAGACCACGCTTCGTCCATCGAAATTCGATATGCGCTGGACCCCAGTCAAGGTCGAGAATTCGCAAACAACTCAACGAAACACTGGCGATCAGTTTGTGCTCTTCTTCTGTCAGCAGGGCCGGAAAGGAGAAATGGCGATAGACGAAATGGGGTAGGGGTCCGAAGCTAGCGGCGCAAATTCCGATGACGTCGTTACCCATTGTGTAAGAGCTATACTGGGCTCCGTTCGCGAATTCTTCGACGAGTAATTTTGGGGTTGACTGGCAAAGGTACTTTTCGCCCAACAGGTAGGTCGTATGTTTGGCTAACTCATCGAGGTTGCGGCACAATCGGACACCGCAGCTCCCGCTGCCGACGGCTGGCTTAAGAACTACCGGCAGCCCAATCTCTGCGGCAGCGCTTTCTACCTCCATAGCATCCACTGCCAAGCGGTAAGCAGGCATAGCAATCCCAGCCTCCGCTAGAAGCTGACGTTGAGTGAACTTGTCGCAGCATCGTTCAACCGATGCGGGGTTCGGTCCCGGAAGACCGAAATGCCGACAAAGCTTGCCAACTGTCGCATAGATCGACTCGTCGAGCCCCGAGAAGCCAGTGATACCACGAATGTCATAGGTAGTACCTAGTCGGGAACATTCATGAACCAGCGCATCGATGTCGTCTGTATCGACGCGGACGGCATCAATCCCTTCCGCAGCAAGATATGTGTACTGAGCTGGATCAGCCGACAAGGTAATTGTATGAAGCCCAAGACTCTGGGCCGCTTTCACGTAGGGCAGACCGATGCTCCTGTGGCCTTCTAGCAGAATGAGCGCTCTATTTGTCATTTGGTATTGCCTCTCGGTGATGGCCAAGTCACGAGCGTTAATCGGTGTCACCTTTTTCGCGTTCTTTTGTCATGCTCGTGCTGAAGAGTACCAGCGTCAGCGCAAAAGTTCCGTGAATCTATTGTAAAGATTTGTGCGCATGTACACTCGCGAGATGCACCTCGGCGCTCCGCCAGGCTTCGGATCAAGATTTTCGCGTCCGCCGATGGCACATTCGATGCGCCTTCCAGATAATGTCGCGAATCGCTCCCAGCAACAACCCCCTCGAGCCGGAGCCAAGGCGTAGCTGACCCTGGCATAACGCTAAGTTCAGGCCGCTGCGACTGAGGCGCGTAGATCCCGCTCTCGCTCTCTATCGTAGGTGGTGGGAAGCTACCCGTGGTCGTGGCGGCCATCTCGCGCGTAAATAGTGAGTTTCCCACCGTGGCCCAGCCCCGGTGTACAGCGGACTGGGCCGAGGCTCGTCAACGACGTGCCCACAGGAGGCGGCCAACTCGACGGTGCGCGTTGCCTTGGCTTCGTTCCCGAGGCGTGGGTACAGAACGCTAGACCAATCGCAATTAGAGAAGCCCGCTTCGGTCAGCGCGCTTATGATGCGACTAACGACGTCAGTATGGCCCAGATCCACCTTTGTTGGCCAGCGTCATGGCGGCAAAGCAGTCGGACTGGCTGGAACTGCACACGGTCGGGGATGGAGCTCAGAGACGACGGTTGACCAGACTCTCGTCCGCGGGTTGGATACCCTCCGTGTTTTCGTCTCGGGGCTTCCTGGTCGAAAGGCGGGCGGCGGGTGAATTGGCTCAGCCACATTGAAACAATATCTTCAAGTAACTTTACCATCTCTTTGCAAATAAACGTCCTCGAAAATGCTACCTCACCGCAGGCCCACAGTTGGTTGAATTCGCTCGGGCCGCCGTGTCGCACTTATCCGAGGGTCAATAGCAATGGCAAGAGCGCTCATCCTGATCGAAGGTTCAAGCAACGGACCTCTTTATATGCAAGCAGCCAAGCGTCTTGGCCTTCATCCAGTCACACTATCGGCTGATCCAGCTAAGTACACATATCTTGCTGCGGAAGGGAATGATGCCGTCCGCGTCGATACAGACGACATCAATGCGCTGGTTCATGAGTGCTCACGACTAGGTACTACCTATGACATTGCTGGAATTACTGGCTTTGTGAGCCGCGGGGAGATTGTATATGTGACAGTTGGTAGGCTCTGCCGACATTTCGGTCTCCCGGGGCCGAATCCCGAGTCTGTTGAACGATGCTGCGACAAGTTCACTCAACGTCAGATCCTCGAGGAGGCTGGCGTTCCCATTCCCCTTTATCGATTGGCAGCAGATGCGACGGAGGTAGAAAGCGCTGCCGCAGAGATTGGGCTGCCGGTAGTTCTTAAGCCAGCTGTCGGCAACGGTAGCACCGGTGTCAGATTGTGCCGCAACCTTGATGAGCTAACGCAACATACAACATACTTGTTGGGCAGCGGGAAGCGAATTTCGCGCCCCCCCCGTAGGATGCTTGTCGAACAATTCGCAGAAGGTCCATACTACGAAGCCGAGATAATGGGCAAGTCAGTAGTTGGTGTTACTGCCGCTGAGTTCGAAGCCCCCCCACATTTCGTGTTTCGTGAGAGCATCTTTCCGGCCCTGCTCAGCGATGATGAACGCAATTGTATAGCCGACGTTTCGCTGAGCTGTCTGGAGGCTCTCGGACTTGGATGGGGACCGGCAAATATAGAATTCAGGTGGACAAACCGTGGCCCAGTCGTCATTGAAGTCAATCCGCGTCTAGCGGAGGGTATCACTCCTCGGATAGTCCGGCTAGCCTATGGTGTCGATCTCGTCGCGGAACATATCAAGCTCGTCATCGGCAACGAATGGGACTTGCGCAGTAGGCATTCGCACACCGTGGCCACACGGATCCTCGTTCCGGATCGCGACGGCATTCTCGATTGGATCGAAGGCGACAAATTAGCGGCTGCTATACCAGGTGTTGTAGAAGTTGAACTGTACGTTGCATCCAAGGACCTGATTGTTAGGAGAGGCGATTGGAGAGACCGCATGGGACACGTCATTGCCGCTTCACCCAGTCCGATTCTGGCCAAGGCGATACTTCAGCGTTCGGTCGACCTGATCGATTGGTCCATCATAGATCGATGAGCAGCCCCTAGCGGCGGAAGAGGGGCGGTGAGGTACTGATTCTTTTACCTGTGCAGGATCGCCTCACGGGCAATCGGCTAGGGGGCGTGGGTTTTCTGGTGCTCAGTCTGCCGACGAGCAGAGCGTTTTGGCCGGGGCGACTGTCGCGCAACAGGATCACCGACCAACTTCGGTCGCACTCTCGCATCAGAAGCCCCACCCTCCGGAAGAAAGGCTTCAAAAAACTTTAAAATAACTTTAGTGATTGTTTGCATTCTTAGATTGTCAACAGTGGTAACCTCGCGGCGAGTTAGGAGCCCGAGCGCTGCCGCAACGAAGTCCCCCCTTTGGTTCCAATGGCAGACGGGCGCGTCGTGGCCTGTCATGTGCGGGCTCCGGCCAGAGCCGCGTCTCCGAAACCGGCTGAGGCGGTCAAATCCTCGCTATTTCTGTGAGACAGTCACAGATCAGTTTATCCGAACAAATTTTCCACGAACAGACGCGAACACTCGAGATGCGGTCAAAGGAGGCAATAGAATAATCTATGGAAAGAAATCACGAAAGCGGCTGTCGTTCAACTCAACAGGTTGGCAGCTATGATACAGTCGGTTCAATTGCCACGAACGTTGCCGATGGCTTCAAGATGGTAGCGGTTGGCGACCTTATTCTGTCGCGGGCGCTGATGAAAGGCCACCATTCCGGTTTTGCGGATGTCGTCGAAATCCTTCGTGATGCCGATGTCACGTTCGGGAACATGGAAACCCTCATCTTCGATATCCGGTCATTTAAGGGAAGCCCCCAGGCTGAGTACGGTGGTGCGTATCATATTAGCCTGCCGGAGATCGGACCTGACTTGAAAGAGATGGGCTTTAACCTGGTGAGTCGGGCGAACAATCATACCCTCGACTGGGGCCTCGAAGGCATGCGCGAGACGAGCCGAGTGCTCAATGAGAACGGGATCATCCATGCAGGTGCGGGCGAGAACCTCGCACAGGCCGGCGCTGCTCGCTTCTTGGAGACCGCTCGCGGTCGCGTGGCATTGGTGTCATTTGCTGCATCGTACTGTTGCATGGCTCGTGCGGGCGATCCCGCCGGCGAGGCACCTGGCAGGCCAGGACTCAATGCTCTTCGTTTGACGAAAAGCATCGTGGTTCCTTCGGAGATGCTGGAAAATTTGAGGCAAGTACGAGAAGTCTTGCCGTATTATTGTCCTCCCGGACGGGATCCAAGCCGCGTTGTCATTGACGGTACTACATTCAAGGCCGGCGAAAAAGCAGGCTATAGCTTTGAAGCCGATTCGCGTGATGTTGCTGAGATTCTACGAAATGTTCGTCGGGGCAAGCAATTCTCTGACTTCTGTATCGCTACAAACCATGGTCATGAACAGGAATGGAGCGACGAACCGCCTGACTACGAACAGTCGCTTGCCCGCAGCCTTATCGATGCTGGAGCGGACGCGTACATTGGCCACGGGCGGCATCAACTGCGAGGTATCGAGATCTACAAGGGTCGACCAATCTTTTATGGCTTGGCGAATTTCTTTTACGATGACCTCCGAACGCCTGCGGGTGCGGACATGTTCGCTGTTCACGGCATGGATCCAAAAGTTGACACGGATGCTGAGGTCAGCATCCACGAGCTGGCAAAAGGATACCCGACCGCAGAGGGGCTTGTGGGAGGGCTCTCTGACCAAATCTACTATGAGAGCGTTATCTCCGTCAGCCGCTACGAGAACAATCAGCTCGCTGAGTTGCAGCTCCACCCGGTTGAACTCGGGCACTCGAAGAGGTTTGCCAATCGGGGCGTGCCGCGTTTCGCCTCGGAGCCGCAAGCAACTGCCATTCTGGGCCGGCTCCAGAGGCTCTCAAAGCAATATGGCACCCAAATCGACATCAAAAAAGGTGTCGGATTTATCCGCCCGCAGCCTTCGCGCAATGACAACGAATGAAGCAATGCTGGCGCTTGCTGTCATCGGGGCGAACCTCACTGCTGGACGGCGCTGATTGGGGCCACAGCAACGAAATTGCGCGCTGTGACAGAGTTCCTGCGCGGTGTGGCCGTGAGCCGAGCCTCATGCGCGGCGAAATTTGTCGATATCTGCATTGATTGCTTTTTCCGCCCGCGCCTCGCGCTTGATGGAACGAATGAACTCCAAAGGGGGTGGTCTGCTGTATGTATACCGCGCCGTCCAGCACGATGCGCAAGCCGGACCCATGAAGCGATACGGGCTGAGGCCGTGGAGCCTGCCAGATATCGCGGGGTCGAGGCCGAAGGGGGCGGCGGAGCCTGCGTAGCCGAACGCGAACGGTAGGTCCAGCGCGATCACTTCTTGCCGGGCCTAGCCTGCACTAATGGGCGAACATATGCTGAACGACTCCGCGCAAATGCAAGGCCGGGAGTTGATCCGGAAGCATACTTGGCACACTATGTTCTAAGGCCGGAAGAGGTTGTCTGAGGACGCACCCCACCTACTGCTTTAAGCCACCAGATCGTTTGCGACTGCGCGGTGGCCCGTACGCCTCCGGCGAAGGCCGCCTTGCGAGAGGAGGGCACGGTAGCGAGGCTGCGCTCTTAGGGTCGTCCTTACGAGCGAAGTTAGCAGCACAGCATGAGCATGTGACGTTATTGACCGGGCCGGAGCGGCGGCGTCGTTGGAGTGAAGCGGATCAGTGCCGGATACTGGCCGCGGCATTCGCGCCCGGGGCCACGGTGGCGGCGGTGGCGCGTCAGTACGATGTCGCGACCAGCCTGATCTATAAGTGGCGCCGCACGGTGAGAGCCCGCGAGACGGACTTTGCCGAAGTTGTCGTGGCTCCCGACGAGCCTGTCGCCGTTTCCCGGCCCGCGGCATCACCAGCGGTGATCGAGCTGGAGGTCGGCGGCAAGGTGCGGCTGCGGAGTCCGCTGACCACGCCGCCAACACTGGCGGCGGCGATGGTGAAGGCGCTGGGCGTTTCATGATCCCGGTCCCGAGCCAGGTGCGGATCTGGTTGGCGGTCGGCCGGACCGGTATGCGTCGCGGGATGCAAGGCCTCGCTCTGCAGGTT
>NZ_RZRK01000199.1:0-8730 GCF_003997835.1 Mesorhizobium sp. M7A.F.Ca.CA.004.12.1.1 | reverse complement strand
GCTCAGCGATCAACACGCGATCGGCCAGCAGCGGGTCGTCGCGCATCGCTCTCAGCATCGGCGCCTCGGCATCGAATGTTCCTTCAACCCTGCCCAGAATGGGCGCCAGGTCGAAGCGGAAGCCGTCGACGCCGGCATCCCTGACGAAATGGCGAAGCGTGTCGAGGACCATCTCCTGGACGACAGGATGATCGCAAGCGACCGTGTTGCCGGTGCCGGTATCGTTGGCCAGCCCGCCGTCTGATGAGTGCCGGTAGTAGGCCTGGTTGTCCAGGCCGCGCAGCGACAGCGTCGGGCCAAGCCAGTCGCTCTCGCCGGTGTGGTTGAAGACGAGGTCGAGGATGACGCCGATGCCAGCCTCACGCAGCACGGCGACCGTGTTTCGCAACTCCATGATGCCGCCCGGCGCCAAACGCGGATCGAGGGCCATGAAAGTCACGGGATTGTAGCCCCAGGCGTTGCGCAGCCCGAGCGGCGGCAAATGTCGCTCGTCAATCCACGCGGTCACCGGCATCAGTTCGACCGCGTCAACCCCCAGTTTTTTCAGATGCTCGATAACCGCCGGGTGAGCAAGTGCGGCGACTGTTCCGCGCAATTTTTCGGGAATGTCCGGATGCAGCATGGTGAAGGCGCGCACCGGCACTTCGTAAATAAGGCCGCCCGGCTGGAATAGCGGCGGGGCAGCCTGCACCGGCTTCGGCAGCGCAGCGGCAATCGCCTTCGGCATCAGCGGTGCGGTATCGGCGCCCTCGCCCCGGCGCTGGGCCAGCCGCCAGTCATAGACATAGGACCTGTCGATCTCGACGGCATATGGATCGGTCAGGAGCTTGGCGGGATCGAACCACAGTCCGCGTTCCGGCGCGTAGTCGCCATCGGCGCGAAAGCCGTAGCGGATGCCCTGGCCAAGGCCCGCAATGAACAGCGCATGGACGCCCTCACCTTCCGGCTGCAGTTCGAGCCGTTCGATTTCCCGGTTGCCCTGCTCGTCGAAGATCGAGACCCAAAGCCGACGGGCGGCCTGCGACCAGGCGGCAAAGCGGATGCCTTCGCGGGTGACGGTGGCGCCGAGCTGGGTCATGCAGTCTCCCCCTTCGCCCCTTGTGGGAGAAGGTGTCGCCGAAGGCGACGGATGAGGGATGTTCCCGCTTGGCAAGGACAGCGATCCTTCGCGCACCCCTCAACCGTCTCGGCGCTACGCGCCGATCCACCGCCCTGGGGCGAGCCACGGGTCTCGCCCCGTCCTTCGAACCCCACAAGGGGAGAAGGGAAAGCGCGAACCGCCACCCTCAAGTAATCACGCTTGGCTTGGGGCGGCCGGTATGGCTGTGAATCCCGGCAATATCATCGGCTGCGGCTATCAGATCGGCAAGGGCGGCCTGGGTGTCGAGGTCGTGCCTCGACTTGTCCGGCTCGTAACGTTCGATGTAGACGCGCAGCGTCGCGCCCGACGTGCCGGTGCCGGAGAGGCGGAAGACGACCCGCGAACCACCTTCGAACAGCACCCTGATGCCCTGATGCTCGCTGATCGAACCGTCGACCGGATCGCGATAGGCAAAATCGTCGGCGCTGGCGATTTTCATGCCGCGAGCGCTGGTACCCGGCAGCGCGCCGAGCTTGGCGCGCAGTTCGTCGACCAATGCGTTGGCGCGGTCGCTCTCAACCTCTTCATAATCGTGCCGCGAATAGTAGTTGCGACCGTAGGTCGCCCAGTGCTCAGTGACGATCTGCTTGCAGCTTTCGCCGCGCGCGGCAAGGATGTTGAGCCACAAAAGCACCGCCCATAGGCCGTCCTTTTCGCGGACATGGTTGGAGCCGGTGCCCGCACTCTCCTCGCCGCAGATCGTCGCCATGTCGGCATCCAGCAGATTGCCGAAGAACTTCCAGCCGGTCGGCGTCTCATAGAGGGCGATGCCGAGTTTTTCAGCGACGCGGTCGGCAGCGCCACTGGTCGGCATCGAGCGGGCGATACCCTTCAAACCGGCCTTGTAGCCGGGCGCCAGGCGGGCATTGGCGGCGAGCATGGCAACTGAATCCGACGGGGTGACGAAAATGCCCTTGCCGATGATCAGATTGCGGTCGCCGTCGCCATCCGAGGCAGCGCCGAAATCCGGCGCGTCCGGTCCCATCATCTCGTCATAGAGGTGCTTGGCATGGACGAGGTTCGGATCCGGGTGATGGCCGCCGAAATCCGGCAGCGGCTTGAAATTGCGGCAGGTGCCGTTGGGCGCGCCAAGCCGGTTCTCCAGGATCTCCTTGGCGTAGGGGCCGGTCACCGCGTGCATGGCGTCGAAGCGCATGCGGAAGCCGGATTTGAACAGTTTGCGCAGGGCATCGAAATCGAACAGGCTTTCCATCAGTTCGGCATAGTCGGCGACCGGGTCGATGATCTCGACCGTCATGCCGGCGGCCTTGACCGTGCCTGTTGTGTCGATGTCGATCGGATCGATATCGGCGATCTTGAAGCTTGAGATTGTCTTGGTTTTCTCGAACATCGCGTCGGTCAGCTTTTCCGGCGCCGGGCCGCCATTGCCGGCATTGTACTTGATGCCGAAATCCTCATGCGGGCCGCCGGGATTATGGCTGGCCGACAGGATGATGCCGCCAAAGGTCTTGTACTTGCGGATGACATGCGAGGCGGCCGGCGTCGACAGGATGCCGCCCTGCCCGACCATCACCTTGCCGAAGCCGTTGGCGGCGGCCATGGCGATGGCCTTCTGGATGACCTCGCGATTGTAGAACCGGCCGTCACCGCCAATCACCAGGGTCTTGCCCTTGAAACCGTCGAGCGCGTCGAAGATCGACTGGATGAAATTCTCGGCATAGTGCTCCTGCTGAAAGACAGGCACCTTCTTGCGCAGGCCCGACGTGCCGGGCCTCTGGTCGGAATAAGGCTTGGTGGGGACGGTCCGTATCATGCTTCAGGCAACCCTTTTCGAAAGTAGCGAGCGATAGAGTTCGACATATTTTTCGGCGCTCTTGTCCCACGACACATCGGCCTTCATGCCCTGGCGCTGCAGCGATTCCCAGACCGTCGGACTGGCATGGGCGTCGACGAGGCGGCGGATGGCGTGCAGCAAGGCACCGCCATTGTTGGGCGCGAACTGGAGGCCGGTGGCGACACCGGCAGAGACGGCGGCCTCATTGGCGTCGATGACCGTATCGGCGAGGCCCCCGGTGCGCGCGACCACCGGCACGCAGCCATAGCGCAGGCCGTAAAGCTGCGTCAGCCCGCACGGTTCGAAGCGCGAGGGGATGACGATGGCGTCACAGCCACCCTGCATGATGTGCGACAGCCCCTCATCGTAGCCGACGACCACACCGATACGGCCGCGATGCCGGGCGGCAGCGGCAAGCAGCGCGCCTTCGAGACCAGCATCGCCCGATCCTAGGATGGCCAGCCGCGCGCCAGTGGCAACGATGCCGTCGATCACCAGCGCCAGTATGTCCATCCCCTTCTGCCAGGTCAGCCGGCTGACCACGCAGACGATCGGGCTGTCGTCACGCTCAAGACTGAAGCGGTCCTCCACGGCAGTCCTGTTGGGCGCGCGCGCCTTCAGTGTGCTCGCCTTGTAGGGGGATACCAGATGCTTGTCGGTTTCCGGATCCCAGATGCCGGTGTCGATGCCGTTGACGATGCCATAGAGATCGCTGGAGCGCATGTTGATGAGGCCGTCGAGACCCATGCCGAATTCCGCCGAGCGGATCTCCTGCGCGTAGGTCGGGCTGACCGTGGTGATCGCCCAGGCGGCCTGCAGGCCAGCCTTGAGGAAGCCGACACCACCATAATATTCGACGCCGTCGAGCGCCATCGCCGCCGCCGGCAAGCCGAGTTCACCGAAGATGCCGGCGCCGAACTGGCCCTGGAAGGCGAGATTGTGGACGGTCATCATCGAGGGAATGCCAACTGCCTTGCCGTAGCGCATGTAGGCCAGGGTCATCGCAGACTGCCAGTCATGGGCATGGACGATGTCGGGCTGGTAGCCCGAGATGGCGCCGCCGGCGATATCGCCGCCGACCTGGCTTAGTGCTGCGAAGCGCCGCCAGTTGTCTGGCCAGTCCACGCCGGTGGCATTGCCGTAGGGACCGCCGGGACGGTCGAACAGATGCGGCGCATCGAGCACGAACAGTTCGAGCCCGGCGAGTTGGACTGAATGGACGGAGGCCTTGCCGCCCTGCAGCAAGGGATATTGCAGAACCGCCCGCTTCTTCTTGAAGGCGGCCATGACGGTCGGAAAGCCCGGGATGAGCGTGCGCACGGTCACGCCCTTGGCCGCCAAGGCGATGGGCAGCGCGCCGGTCACGTCGGCAAGCCCTCCGGTCTTGATCAGCGGAAAGATCTCGGGCGTGACCGACAGAACCTGCATGCGTTAGAGCCCTAACTTGTCGATCATGTCCTGCGTGACCAGGCAGATGCCCTTTTCGGAAACGCGGAAGCGCTTGGCGTCGAGAATAGGATCTTCGCCGACCACCAGCCCTTCCGGTATCCTAACACCATGGTCGATGACCACGCGCTTCAACTTTGCGTTCCGGCCGACATGAACGTCGGGCAGCATGACGACTTCTTCCAGCGTCGAATAGGAATTGATGCGCGCGCCGGTGAAGATCAGGCTTTTTTTCAGCGAAGCCCCCGAGACGATGCAATCGCCCGAGACAAGCGAAGACACAGCCGAACCGCGGCGGCCATCCTCGTCATGCACGAACTTTGCCGGCGGCTTCAATTCGGCATAGGTCCAGATCGGCCAGTCGCGGTCGTAGAGATCGAGCTCGGGCGTGATATCGGTCAGGTCGATATTGGCTTCCCAATAGGCATCGACCGTTCCGACGTCGCGCCAGTAGGCTTCGTTCTCGGCGGTCGAGCGGACGCAGGATTTAGCGAAGCGATGCGCGATCGCCTTACCGTGCTGGACGATATAGGGGATGATGTCCTTGCCGAAGTCGCGGCTTGAGCCCGCCTCGGCCGCATCGCGGCGCAACTGCTCCATCAGGAATTTGGTCTTGAAGACGTAGATGCCCATCGAAGCCAGCGCGAATTCCGGCTTATCGGGAATGCCGGGCGGATCGGCGGGTTTTTCGACGAAGGCGATGATGTTGTCCTTGGCATCGACATGCATGACGCCGAAGCCGGTGGCTTCCATGCGCGGCACTTCGAGGCAGCCGACGGTGACGTCGGCATTGGCGTCGACGTGCTGGCGAAGCATCATCTCGTAGTCCATCTTGTAGATGTGGTCGCCGGCCAGGATGACCATGTATTCGGGGCCGTAGGCCTCAATGATGTCGATGTTCTGATAGACGGCATCGGCGGTGCCTTCATACCACTGCGTTTCCGAGACGCGCTGGCTGGCCGGCAGGATGTCGAAACTCTCGTTTCGTTCAGGGCGCAGGAAGTTCCAGCCGCGCTGCAGATGGCGGATCAGCGAATGTGCCTTGTACTGGGTGGCGACGCCGAGGCGTCGAATGCCGGAGTTAAGCGCGTTGGAGAGCGCGAAATCGATGATGCGCGTCTTGCCGCCGAAATAGACGGCCGGCTTGGCACGCCGATCGGTCAGTTCCTTGAGGCGGCTCCCACGGCCGCCGGCCAATACATAGGCCATGGCATCGCGCGCCAGCGGCTGGGTCCGTTTCAAGTCTGCCATTTCTACCCTCCCAAGTTACTCGATATCGACATGGCTCAGTCGGCAACGAGTTCAAGCATGATCGTCGACAGCGGCGGCAAAAGCATCGTCGCTGAGATGTTTCCTCCCTCCGCCCGCGCCTCGACCATGCCGCCATTGCCCTTGCCGGAACCGCCATATTCCGAAGCGTCGGTGTTGATGATCTCGCGCCATTTGCCTGATTTCGGCAACGGCACGCGATAATTGTCACGCGGCACCGGCGTGAAATTGGAAATGACGGCCACCGGGCTGCCGCCCGGTGCGCTGCGCAGCCAGGCAAAAACCGAATTCTGGCTGTCATCGACGATCAGCCAGGAAAACCCTTCCGGCTCACAATCACGGCCATGCAGTGCCGGGCGCGAACGGTAGAGATAGTTGAGATCGCGCACCGTCTGCCAGACGCCGCGATGCGGCCGGAATTCAAGCAGGTTCCAGTCGAGCGCGCGCGCCTCGCTCCATTCGCGGCGCTGCGCGAACTCCTGCCCCATGAAAAGCAGCTTCTTGCCGGGATAGCCCCACATGAAAGCGTAGTAGGCGCGCAGCGTCGCAAACTTCTGCCAGTCGTCGCCGGCCATCTTGCCAAGCAGCGTGCCTTTGCCGTGCACAACCTCGTCGTGCGAGAGCGGCAGCACGAAATTCTCCGAAAAGGCGTAGGTCAGGCCGAAGGTGAGGTCGTTGTGGTGGTGTTTTCGGAAGATCGGTTCCTTGGAGAAATACTCCAGCGTGTCGTGCATGAAGCCCATATTCCACTTGAAGCCGAAGCCCAACCCGCCTTCATGCACCGGTGCCGAGACCTTCGGCCAAGAGGTCGATTCCTCGGCGATGGTCATCACGCCCGGATGGTGGCCGTAGACCTCCTTGTTCATCTTCTGCAGGAAGCTGACCGCCTCGAGATTCTCGCGGCCGCCTTTCTCGTTGGGGATCCATTCGCCGGCCTTGCGCGAATAGTCGAGGTACAGCATCGAGGCGACCGCATCGACGCGAAGTCCGTCGACATGGTATTTCTCGGCCCAGAACAACGCATTGTTGACCAGGAACGACACCACCTCGCGGCGGCCGAAATTGTAGATCGCGGTGTTCCAGTCGGGATGAAACCCCTTGCGCGGATCGGCATGTTCATAGAGCGCGGTGCCATCGAAATTGGCCAGGCCGTGCTCATCGACCGGGAAATGCGCGGGCACCCAGTCGAGAATAACGCCGACGCCGGCACGGTGGGCGCCGTCGACGAAGCGGGCAAAGCCGTCCGGATCGCCAAAGCGGGCCGATGGCGCGTAGAGGCCGGTCGTCTGGTAGCCCCAGGACGGGTCATACGGGTGTTCGGAGATCGGCATGAATTCGATATGGGTGAAGCCGGTCTCGACCACATAGGGGATCAGCCGGTCGGCCAGTTCGTCCCATGACAGGAACGTACCGTCGTCGCGAAGCTGCCAGGAGCCGGCATGGACCTCGTAGATCGAAATGGCTTCGCGCCGGTGATCGGCATTGCGCCAGAAATTGCGATGCGCCTCGTCGCCCCACTCATGCGCCGGCGGCACGGCCACGACCGAAGCGGTGGCCGGACGCAGTTCGGACTTGAAGGCGAACGGATCGGCCTTCAGCGGCAGCCTGACGCCGTCGGGGCCGATGATCTCGTATTTGTAGGGCCGGCCGGCACCGATATCGGGAATGAACACCTCCCAGATGCCGGTGTCGCGGCGATCCCGCATCGAGTGCCGGCGGCCGTCCCATTCGTTGAAATCGCCGACCACAGAGACACGCCGCGCATTGGGAGCCCAGACGGCGAAATGCACGCCCGTGGCGCCTTCGTGCTCGATGACATGGGCGCCGAGCTTGTCGAACAGCCTGAGATGCGATCCCTCGGCGATGTAGTAGTCGTCCATCGGCCCGAGCACCGGACCGAACGAATAGGGATCGGTCAGCCACCAGTCGCCGCCGGCATTGCGCGCGTGATAGCGAAGCGGCTGCCGCTTCTTGATCGAGAGCTTGCCTTCGAAAAAGCCGCCATCGTCGCGCCTGGACAATTCACCCGCGATGATGCCGGTCAGCGTATAGGCAGTGACGAATTCGGCATTCGGAACAAAGCAGCGGGCCACAAAACCCTTCCCAGCCTCCTGAACACCGAGAACGGCAAACGGATCGCCATGCGTGCCGGCAACAATCGCCGCAACATCGCTGGCTGCCGCCAGTCCGTCCGGCCCGCTTGTCGCAGCGGTCGCGCGCGGCTTCTTCATCAGGCAGTGTCCCTCCCCAGGCACCGAGTGTTTGTTTCTAGTGGTGTGATCCGACTTTCAAGTTCACACCACCGGGACCACATTGTTTGCGGCCTCATGCAATCACATCAGGCAGGCACGTTCCAGATTTCTTTCGCATATTGGCGGATCGTGCGATCGGAGGAGAACCAGCCGACACGCGCCACATTGCGGATTGCCCTGGCGTACCAGTCGGGACTGTTGCGCCAGACCGCATCGACCTCGCGCTGGGCGGTGGCATAGGCATCGAAATCGGCGGCGACCATGAACCAGTCGCTGTTGTAGAGGCCGTTGACGAGGTCGCGGTAACGCTCCGGATCGTCCGGCGAGAAGACGCCCGACGAGACGGCAGCGACCGCTTGCGCCAGCTCAGATGATCCCTCGATGACGGCGCGAGGGTCGTAACCGTTGTTGCGCCGCTCGGCGACCTCGGCGGTGGTCAGGCCGAAGATGAAGATGTTGTCGTCGCCGACGCATTCCTTGATCTCGACATTGGCACCGTCGAGCGTGCCGATGGTCAGCGCGCCGTTGAGCGCGAACTTCATGTTGCCGGTGCCCGACGCTTCCATGCCGGCGGTCGAGATCTGCTCGGAAAGGTCGGCAGCCGGCATCATGATCTCGGCCAGGCTGACATTGTAATTCGGCAGGAACACCACCTTAAGCAGACCGCGCACGGCCGGATCGCGGTTGATGACTTTTGCGACATCGTTGGCGAGTTTGATGATCAGCTTGGCATTGTGGTAGCTGGGCGCCGCCTTGCCGCCGAAGAATTTCACGCGCGGCATCCAGTCGCGCTCGGGGTGCGAGCGGATCTGGTCATAGAGCGCGAT
>NZ_RZRK01000198.1:0-8735 GCF_003997835.1 Mesorhizobium sp. M7A.F.Ca.CA.004.12.1.1 | reverse complement strand
CGGTGTGCGTCATCGCTGCGCATTGAAACGGGTGGAGTTCGGCCCGATAGATTGTCGCGACGACACGCGCCGGAAACATCCGGTCCGTAATGATGGCTCGAGGTCTCGGAGTTTGGCAGTGGATCAATCGTCCTTTCAAAAACAGCTCGCCGCCTTGCGTGACCACCGCGCGGCGGCGCCCGCCAGCATGCGCCAGGCCTTCGCCGCCGATCCCAAGCGGTTCGTGGAATTCTCCGTCACCGACGGCGATCTGCTGCTCGACTGGTCGAAATGCGCGGTCGACGCGACCACCATGGAGCTGCTGGAAAAGCTCGCCCAGGCCGCCGATCTCGAAGGCCGCCGCGCCGCTATGTTCGCCGGCAAGAAGATCAACGTCACCGAGGACCGTGCCGTGCTGCACACGGCGCTGCGCAACCTGACCGGCAAGGGCGTCACCGTCGATGGCCAGGACGTCAAGGCTGACGTCATCGCCGTGCTCGACGCCATGGGCGCCTTTGCCGATGCCGTGCGCTCGGGCAAGGCGGCCGGCGCCACCGGCAAGAAGATCACCGACATCGTCAACATCGGCATCGGCGGTTCCGATCTCGGCCCGGCCATGGCGACGCTGGCGCTGGCGCCCTATCATGACGGGCCGCGCGCCCACTACGTCTCCAACATCGATGGCGCCCATATCCACGACACGCTGAAGGGCCTCTCCGCCGAAACCACGCTTTTCATCATCGCTTCCAAGACCTTCACCACCGTCGAAACGATGACCAATGCCGAAACCGCTCGGAAATGGGTGCAAGAAGCACTGGGTAAGGAAGCGGTCGGCAAGCATTTCGCCGCCGTCTCCACCGCGCTCGACCTGGTGGCCCGGTTCGGCATCGCGCCGGATCGCGTCTTCGGCTTCTGGGATTGGGTCGGCGGCCGCTATTCGCTGTGGGGCGCCATCGGCCTGCCGGTGATGATTGCTGTCGGTCCGCGGAATTTTCGCGCCTTCCTCGATGGCGCGCACGAGATGGACGAGCATTTCCGCACCGCGCCGGTGCAGGAGAACCTGCCGGCGCTGCTTGGACTGGTTGGCTGGTGGCATCGCGTCATCTGCGGCTACCCGGCGCGCGCCGTCATCCCGTATGACCAGCGCCTGTCCAGGCTGCCGGCCTATCTGCAGCAGCTCGACATGGAATCGAACGGCAAGAGCGTCACCCTCGAAGGCACAGAGGTGACGACGCCGACCGGACCGCTGGTCTGGGGCGAGCCCGGCACCAACGGCCAGCATGCCTTCTTCCAGCTGCTGCACCAGGGCACCGATTTCATCCCGGTCGAGTTCCTCGCCGCGGCGGTCGGCCACGAGCCGGAACTCAAACATCAGCACGATCTGCTGCTCGCCAACTGCCTGGCGCAGTCGGAAGCGCTGATGAAGGGCCGCACGCTGGACGAAGCCCGCGCCCAGATGCTGGCCAAGGGCATGAAGCCGGCCGAGGTCGACAAGATAGCGCCGCACCGCGTCTTCTCGGGCAACCGGCCCTCGCTGACCATCCTCTACCGCAAACTCGACCCACGCACCTTCGGCCGGCTGATCGCGCTCTACGAGCACCGCGTCTTCGTCGAGGGCACGCTGTTCGACATCAACTCCTTCGACCAGTGGGGCGTCGAGCTCGGCAAGGAACTGGCCACCGGCCTTCTGCCTGTCGTGGAGGGCAAGGAAAGTGCCGCCAAGCGGGATGCATCGACCGCTGGCCTTGTGGGATTCATCCACCATTTGCGTGGCTCGGAGTGAAAAGTTTGGCAGACATCAAGGGAATATTGTTCGACAAGGACGGCACGCTTGTCGACTTCAACGCCACCTGGCTCGGCGTTGCCGACTTCATGGCCATGGATGCGTCCGAGGGCGATCGCTGGAAAGCCGACAGGCTGCTGGCCGCCGCCGGCTTCGATTTCGCCAACAAACGCTTCAAGCCCGACTCGATCTTTGCGTCCGGCACCAATCTCGACGTCGTCGAATTGTGGTTTCCGCGCCTGTCCAACGAGGACCAGATGCTTGCGGTTGCCCGCTTCAACGAGATCACCTCTGTGCAGGGCTCGGCGATGGCCGTGGCGCTGCCGGGCATCGTCGACACGTTGACGGCCTTGCACAGGAAATCCTACCGGCTTGGCGTCGCCACCAATGATTCGACCAGCGGAGCGGAAAAGACGCTGGTGACGCTCGGCGTCGCCCAATTGTTCGACGCGGCCTATGGCTACGACGCGGTGGCCAATCCGAAGCCGGCGCCCGACACCATCCTGGCTTTCAGCGACCTCACCGGCCTCAGGCCGGCGGAGATCGCCATGGTCGGCGACAACAGGCACGACCTCGAAATGGCGCGTGCCGGCGGCTGCGGGCTGGCAGTCGGCGTGCTCTCCGGCACCGGCACCCGCGAATCGCTGGCCGGCATTGCCGATGTGGTCCTGGATTCGGTCGCCGACCTGCCGGATTTTCTCTCGGCGCGGGTCAAGGAGACGATCTGACGGCGGAGGCCGGGCAAATCAACTTGGGCTTTCCCGCCCACGGCTGAGATTGGTGGAAAGGAGACGGGCTGTTCCCTCAAAGGCGGACCTTGGTCCACCGCCAGATTTGGGACCGCTACGCACCTGCAGAAGGGCGCGATCGATTTTGCACGATCAGGGCTACCTCGGACGTATGATGAGTTCCCCATTCGCACAAGGGCGCGAGTACTCCGGCCAGGCTTTGACCAAAGTCGGTTAGTTCATACTCGACGTGCGGCGGCACCGTCTGAAAGTCAATGCGACGAATAACGCCATCATCCGTCAGTTCTTTCAGGTGCTGGATCAGCATTTTCTCGCTCACGTTGGTAACGAGCCTGCGGAGTTGACCGGTGCGTTTGGGCCCGCTGGCCAGATGATAGACGACAAGCGGCTTCCACTTGCCTCCAAGGATGGCAAGAACCGCTTCCAGGCCGCATTGGAAATTTGTCTCGGTCACGTCGATCTCCGAATTTTGGCACTTACCAAATAGTCGGTACTGGTTTGCAGGTCTGTTCTGACTTACCTGGATCGGACGACGGTGTCGATGTGCAAAAGCCCAAAGGAAATCACCATGGCCAAGATCCTCGTAACCGGCGCAACCGGCAATATCGGCCGAAAAACTCTCCAACATCTCCTGAAGCGGTTGCCCGCCAGCGATCTCGTCGGCCTGGCCCGCGATCCCGCCAAGGCGGCCGATCTGGCGGCCGATAGGATTGAGATCCGCCAAGGCGACTATCTCGACTATGACGGACTGGTGCGCGCGTTCGAGGGCATTGATAAGCTAATGCTCGTATCCGCCACGGCCTTTACCGATCGCAATACCCAGCACCAAAATGCCATTAGCGCAGCTCGGCAGGCGGGCGTTAAGCGCATCGTCTATATGCCGATCATCCACGAAGCAGGATCCGCCTTCACCTTGTCGGATATCACCGAGCAGGATCTGTTCGTCGAGGAAAAACTGAAGGCGTCCGGCCTAGCCTACACGCTCGTCCGTCATCCGCCCTTTATCGAGAGCATCCCATTCTACATCGGCGGAAACGCCCTGGAGACCGGGGTTCACGTGCCGGCTGGTGCGGGCAAGGCGGGCTATGCCAGCCGTGACGACCTAGCAGAGGCGCATGCCATTGTGCTGAGCCAAGACGGCCATGAATACAAGACATACTCGCTGTATGGCGATCCCGCCGTGTCCTTCGCGGATGTCGCACAGATCCTGTCGGATGTCAGCGGCAAGCGAGTGCCGTTTGTTTCCGGCTCGGATCACGATTACATCGCCCACTTAGTGGCGGCGGGTCTGCCCGAGCAGGCCGCCCGCTTCGCGCTTGTGTGGGTGCAAGGCATCAACGCCGGAGAATGGGGCGGCACGGCGGGGGATCTCGAGAAACTCTTGGGCCGCAAGCCGATGACAGCGGCCGAGTTCTTGCGGGCCAACCATGCGGCACTCCAAGCTTGAGACGGGGACCTTGAAGAACTGAGCGTTAGACAACGCAACATCGACATTGCCGGGGTGATGGCAGCAACGCGCCATCCCGCCGTTTTGCGACTCGCCGAGCCACCCTACGACGCCCGAATAACGCGCCTTGGATCATACCCCAATTTTGCGCCGCCGAATGTCAGCTCTGTATGGCTGCCTTCTGGCAGTCGTACTCACCTGACAAAGGTCCGGAACGAGGTCGAACCCGGCCATTCCGAGTGACTGGGATTGATCTCAGCGTCAGCGCTCTTCCGCCTCAAACGAAAAGACACCGCTCGGCTTGGTCGCAGCACCCTTCGCGTCGCCGAAATCCGGCACCTGGTATTCGGCGAGCAACCGCAGTCGGGACAGCGGCAGATCGTTGCGACGGGGATCGCCGACCAGCACGTCGATGCCGGCTGCCAGGCAGCGATCGAGGAACGGGGTGATGCGTAAAGCAACGTCGCACCCGTAGAAAACATCGCCTGCGAGCACGAGGTCAACTGCCGGCGGCGGGCCGGCGGTGATGTCTTCGCCTATTATTGTGATGGCAACGCCGTTGGCGACCGCGTTGAGCTCAAGAGCGGCAACGCCGTTGCGGTCGATCTCGGCGGCGATCACTTCGCGTGCCCCAGCCTTAGCTGCGGCGATGCCGACAAGGCCGGAGCCGGCACCAAGGTCGAGCACGCGGCGTCCCGCCACGGTTGTTGGATGGTCAAGGACATAGCGTGCGAGCACGGTGCCGCCGGCCCATGCATAGGCCCAGTAGGGCGGTTGTGGCTCCGGCGCGTCTTCCGCATCGTCTTCGGGCTCGACGAGCCGCCTCAATCCGCTGCCGGGGTGAGCTGTATAAAACTGGATTTCTGGAAGCGCAGGCACGGGGACAAGGCGCATGTTCGCCTTGATGAAGGTTGCCGGGTCGAGGCGTGAGCATCGATCCAGAGCATCGTTGTCGGCAAGATCGCCGTCCACTATTCGCGCAGTGCTCGCCGCAGGATCTTGCCGACCGGCGTCTTCGGCAGCTCGGTCCTGAATTCTATGTATTTGGGCCGCTTGTAGCCGGTCAGGTTCTCGCGGCAGAAGGCGGTGAGCGTCTCTGCGGTCAGCGCCGGATCCTTCTTGACCACGAACAGTTTCGGCACCTCGCCCGAATGCTCGTCCGGCACGCCGACCGCCGCCACTTCGAGCACGCCCGGATGCATGGCCACGACTTCCTCGAGCTCGTTCGGATAGACATTGAAGCCCGAAACCAGGATCATGTCCTTCTTGCGGTCGACGATCTTGGTGTAGCCGCGCTCGTCCATGAAGCCCATGTCGCCGGATTTGAAGTAGCCATCCTTGGTCATCACCTTGGCGGTCTCATCGGGCCGGTTCCAGTAGCCCGCCATCACCTGCGGTCCTCGGATGCAGACCTCGCCGACCTCGCCGAGCGGCAAATTGTTGCCGTCGTCGTCGCGGATGGCGATCTCGGTCGAGGGCAGCGGCAGGCCGATGGTGCCGGTGAAGTCGCCGGCGGTGAACTTGTTGGCGGTGGCGACCGGCGAGGTTTCCGAGAGGCCGTAGCCTTCGGTGACCGAACAACCGGTCAGCGTCTTCCAGCGTTCGGCGACGCCCTTCTGCACCGCCATGCCGCCGCCCAACGTCAGCACCAGCGGCTTGAAGTCGAGCTTGCGGAAATCCTCATTGTTGAGCAGCGCGTTGAACAGCGTGTTGAGGCCGGGAAAGATGTGCACCGGATACTTCTGCAGTTCCTTGACGAAGCCGGGAATGTCGCGCGGATTGGGAATGAGCACATTGCGGGCGCCTTGCTGCATGCCCATCAGTGCGTTCACGGTCAGCGCGAAAATATGATAGAGCGGCAGCGCGCAGATAAAGTTGGGGTGCGCCGGTTTCGGCTTGATCGTGTAGGCGTCCTCCATCCACTGCGCGTTCTGCGCGACGTTGGCGAGCACGTTTCTGTGCAGCAGTGTGGCGCCCTTCGACACGCCCGTGGTGCCGCCCGTATATTGCAGGAAGGCGACATCGTCTGCTTCCACCTTGGCCGGCTTGAAGCCCATGCCGGCGCCGGCCTTCATGGCGGCATTGAACTTGACATGGCCGGGCAAGGACCATGCCGGCACCATCTTCTTCACGCGGCGCACGACGAAATTGACGATGGTGCCCTTCAGGCCGCCGAGCATGTCGCCCATCGCGGCGACCACCACATGCTTGACCGCCGTCCTCGCGATCACCGCCTGCAAGGTGTTGGCGAAGTTTTCCAGGATGACGATGGCTTGCGCACCGGAATCCTTCAACTGGTGTTCGAGCTCGCGCGGCGTGTAGAGCGGATTGATATTCACCACGACATAGCCGGCGCGCAAGATCGCCATCATCGCCACCGGGTATTGCAGCACGTTCGGCATCATCAGCGCGACGCGCGCGCCTTTCTGCAGGCCCTTCGATTGCAGGTAGGCGCCGAAGGCCGCCGACAGCCGCTCGACATCGGTGTAGCTGATGGACTTGTCCATGCAGGTGAAGGCCGGCTGCGCGGAAAACTGCTTGCAGGCGCCGACGAGGAAATCGCCGATCGAGCTGTAGGGCAGGGCGCCGATCTCCGCCTGCACGTTTTTCGGATAGCTCTTGAGCCACGGCTTTTCCGGCAAGCCGGCGGCCAGCGCCGTCAATGCTTTCGGCAATCGGTTGGCGGTGGCGGCGGCCGGCCTTGCCGCCGGTGGGGCCTTCCCCGCCGCCGCAGCCTTCGACGCCGGCCTGACAGCAGGCTTTGCCGCACCCGCTTTACTCCCCGGCGCCGTCTTTCCGGCCGCGGCCTTGGCCGGGGCTTTCACCGCCGGCTTTGTGCTTGCCCTTACGGGCGCCGCGGCCGCCTTCGGCGTGGCGACTTTGGCAATGGGTGCTTTCGGCTTGGCAGTACCGGCTGCTTTCGACGGCGCCTTGGCTCCCGCTTTCACCGTCGTCGTCCTTGATGCTTTTGCCACCCGTTCCTCCCTGGACAAGTTTGTTCATTCGCGCCGCGCTCGCCCCTGAATTGACCTCGCCTCTGAATTGACAAGGGCGCCCTCCGCTGCGGCCGTTATACCCTATGTATTGCCTCCCTTGGTGACCGTGCAAGTCTTGCCCTTGCGGCAACACGGCGAAAGATTTTCCGTCGAAAGTCCTTGCCGCCGCCGGCGCTGCCAAATGGTGTCCTGGCGCATCCCTCGGCCGCTCGGAAGCGCGGGGAACATTTATGTCGTCAGCTTGGCGATCAATAAAAAAATTCGGTTGTTAATAATCTCGTGAATGGAAGAAACTGCTAATTTTTTCTGCAATCTGGCAAAATAGCGGATTTTTTTCCTGCTTCCCGCGGGGTAAGCAAACGGGGTGTTCCAAAGCCGGAAAAACGGTGCTTATATGCGCGCTTCGCGAGCCTGATAGAGGGGCTTGGAAGAACATCAGGGAGTGCTCAATGAATAAGAAGCTGACTTTTGCAGCCGCGTTGCTGGCTGCAAGCGTCCTGGGCGGCGTGGCCAATGCGAAAACTCTGGTCTACTGCGCGGAAGCTTCGCCGGAAGGTTTCGATCCGGCGCCGTATACCGCAGGCCAGACGTTCGACGCGTCATCGCGCACCGTCTTCAACCGCCTTGTCGAATTCGATCACGGCAAGACGACGACCTCGCCGGGCCTGGCCGAGAGCTGGACGATCTCCGACGATGGCAAGGAATATGTCTTCAAGCTGCGCAAGGGCGTCAAGTTCGCCGCGACCGACTATTTCACCCCGACGCGCGACTTCAACGCTGACGACGTGGTGTTCTCGTTCGAACGCCAGGTCGACAAGAACGGCCCTTGGTTTCAGTACATTCCGGGCATTGCATACCAGTATTACAATGACCAGTTCGGCGAAAACATCGCCAAGGTCGAGAAGGTCGACGACCTGACGGTGAAGTTCATCCTCAAGGAGCCGGCGATCACTTTCATTCCAACGCTGGGCATGGATTTCGCTTCGGTCGTCTCCAAGGAATATGCCGACAAGCTGCAGGCCGACAAGACGCCTGAGCTGTTCAACCAGAAGCCGATCGGCACCGGTCCGTTCATCTTCGTTGACTACCAGACCGACGCCGCCATCCGTTACAAGGCCAACCCGGACTATTGGGGCGGCAAGCAGAAGATCGACGATCTGGTCTTCGCCATCACCACCGATCCGGCGGTGCGCGCGCAGAAGCTCAAGGCCGGCGAATGCAACATCATGTCGTACCCGGCACCGGCCGACATCGCCGGCCTGCAGGCCGATCCGAACCTGAAGGTCGAGGAGCAGGAAGGCCTCAATGTCGGCGCGCTGATGTACAACACCCAGCAGAAGCCGTTCGACGACGTGCGCGTCCGCAAGGCGCTCAACATGGCCATCAACAAGAAGGCCATCATCGACGCCGTCTTCCAGGGCGCCGGCCAGGTGGCGATCAATCCGATCCCGCCGACCATGTGGTCCTACAACAAGGAAGTGAAGGACGATCCTTACGATCCGGATGCAGCCAAGAAGCTGCTTGAAGAGGCCGGCGTCAAGGACCTCAAGATGAACGTCTGGGCCATGCCGGTGTCGCGCCCGTATATGCCGAACGCGCGCCGTACCGCCGAACTGATCCAGGCGGACTTCGCCAAGGTCGGCGTCACCGTCGAGATCGTCAGCTACGATTGGGGTGAATACCTCAAGCGCGCTTCCGCGGTCGATCACGACGGCGCCGTCATCGTCGGCTGGACCGGCGACAATGGCGATCCGGACAACTTCCTCGGCGTGCTCCTGAGC
>NZ_RZRK01000197.1:0-8746 GCF_003997835.1 Mesorhizobium sp. M7A.F.Ca.CA.004.12.1.1 | reverse complement strand
GTGTAGGTGACGATCAGCTTCGGCCGCCCGGCCGTCAGCACGCAGTCCTTGCCCTTGGGCTTGTAGTCCCTTAACCCCCAGGTCAGCTTGAAATTGGTGTAGGCGATGGCGCGGGCAATGCCGAGCTTTGGCCCTTTCTCGCCGATCGAGCGGTAGAGTTCGGCGCCGGACCGGCCCGAGATCGCGTAGGGCTCGATTTTCTCGACCGGCTTCCACTCGGCACGAGCGGTGAGCGGCGAGGCAAGCAGGGCGGCAAAGGACAGACACAGGCGAACGCAGGCTCTCAATCCAACTCTCCACGAAACAGGACCGGCTGCCGCAACGGGCAATGCCATCGGATCGCTTTTTCCTATATGCTGCCGACGGGCGCTGCAAATGCCCTGGAGGCAGTCAATTGGGGGAGTCATGAGAGTTGCACATCTCATCGTCGCTGGTGCCTTGGCCGTCGTGCAGGCCGCGCAGCCGGCGTTTGCCGCGTCGTGCGGTGGCTGGAGCGCCAAGATGGAGGAAGACGAGGGCGGCAGCGTGCTGACGGCTTCGGTCTGCGGCGGGCCGAAAGGCGATGCGCATATGATGCTCACCTGTTTCGACACGCCGGTGCTGAGCTACGATCTCGGTGCCGCCGGCCAGCTGCTGGAACCTGGCATCAGCGGTTCGTTCGCGTTCAAGGCCGACGGCAAGACGGTAACGAAGACACTGCAGCTGGAGGCCATGTACAACTACTTCGTGGTCAATCTGGCGAAAGCCGATCCGCTGTTCGACCTGCTGCGCGGGAAGGGCGATGTGTCGGTCAGTTCAGCCAAATATGGCGAGATCAGCTTTCCGCTGAAGGGCTCCAGCGCGGCCATCGGCAAGGTGCTGGCGCAGTGCGGCAAGGCCGGGCCAGCGAATGGGAATTGACGGGGCTCTACAGTTCGATGCCGGCGCACCAATGAGGCGGTTCTCGTTGGCTCACCGGGCTTGCTGCCGAACCACCCCACCCAGTCGCACCGTCGCGGCCATCAACTCCTCGTCCGAAAACCCCGAAAAACCCAGCACCAGACCTTGCCGGGGCGCCCCGCCGATGAACATTGAGGACAAGGCCCTGGCGCCGACACCCGCCGCCTTCGCCGCCTCGACGATCGCGGTGTCCGGCCCGGCGTCCTTCAGCGTCGCCATCAAATGCAACCCCTGTTCGGGCACGGTTACTTCGAGGGCATCGCCGCAATGCGCCTCGAGGCCGGCGACCAGGACGTCGCGCGCGGCCTGGACGCGGCGGCGCACGCGCCGGAGATGCGCGGCGAAATGGCCTTCGTTCAACAGGTCGGTCAGCGCGCCTTCGGCCAGCGTCGAGGGGAAGCGGTCGGAGCGCGCCCTGACCGCCATCACGGCATCGAGCAGCGCTTCGGGCACCACGACATAGCCGATGCGCAGGCCGGGGAAGAGGATTTTCGAGAAGGTGCCGAGATAGGCGACACGGTCTGAACCGTCCATGCCCTGCAGCGAGGTCAGCGGCGGGCCGGCATAGCGGAACTCGCTGTCGTAGTCGTCCTCGATGATCCAGGCATCGTTGCGCCGAGCCCAGTCGAGCAAAGCGAGACGGCGGCGCATCGTCATCGTCACGCCGAGCGGATATTGATGCGAGGGCGTGACATAGGCCGCGCGCGCCTTGGAGCACAGGCTTTCGCCGATCTCGGGATCGAGCCCTTCCGCGTCGACCGGTACCCCAAAAACCCTGGCGCCGCTGCCGGCCAGCACGGCCTGCGCCATGGGATAGCAGGGGTTTTCGATCCAGACGGCATCGCCGGGGCTGAGCGCGGCGCGCACCAGAAGATCCAGCCCCTGCTGCGTGCCCGAAGTCAGCACGATCTGGCCGGCATCGCAGCGCACGCCGCGTGCGGTCCTGAGATAGGTGGCAATTGCCGTGCGCAGCGGCAGGCCGCCGCGCGGATCGCCATAGCGGAAATGCTCCGGCCCGGGGCGAGCGAGGTGGCGCGACAGAAGGATGCGAAACAAATTAAGCGTGCGCGGATCGGACACCGCCACGCCAAGGCCGCAAGGCAGCGAGGTGGCGGCATCGATCTCGGGTGGCCGTGGCTTGACCAGTGTTGTCGGCAGATGCGGCACGTCAGGCGCGACGAAGGTTCCGGCACCGATCCTGGCGACGGCGAAGCCTTCCGAGACCAGCATTTCAAAACAGGCAACCGCCGCCGAACGCGATAGGCCGAAGCGCTGTGCGAGATCCCGGGTGGTCGGCAATTTGGCCCCGGCGGCCAGCGCGCCGGTCTCGATCAGCCGCCTGAGCGCCGCATAAAGCTCGCGGCTGCGCGGGCCGTCGCCCGGGAGGACCGGGATCAGCGCCGACCAATCCGGCAAATTGGTCTGTTTTTTCTTCATCGGATTGGTTCTTTTATCAACCAATGTCATGGCGCATGGTTGGCAGACAACAACCAAGGATGCAAGCCGTGAACGACACGCCAGCCAGCTTTCCGACCACCAGCCGCAACCGCGTCAAGCGCCTGCACGAGCGCGGCAGCTACGACCATGCGGCAGTCTTCGCGGTGCTGGATGCCGGGCTGCTGTGCCATGTCGCCTATACGTTCGACGGCCAGCCCTATTGCACGCCGACCATCCACTGGCGCGAGGACGACATGCTCTACTGGCACGGCTCGTCGGCCAGCCGCATGCTGCGCAATCTGCGCGGCGGCACGCCGGCGTGTCTGACGGTGTCGCATCTCGACGGGCTGGTGCTGGCGCGCTCGGGCTTCAACCATTCCGCCAATTACCGCTCGGCAATGTGTTTCGGTACAGCGCGGATCATCGACGAACCTGATGAGAAACTGAAGGCGCTGGCCGGAGTCGTCGACCGCTTCTATCCCGGCCGGAGCGAGACCTTGCGGCCGATCTCGGTGCAGGAGGCCAAGGCGACGACGGTGATCGGCATGCGCATCGAGGAGGCATCGGCCAAAGTGCGCGCCAAGGGCGTCGGCGACGACGAGGAGGATTACGGGCATCCGGTGTGGGCCGGCGTCATCCCGGTGCGGATGGTGGTCGGCGCCGCCGAGCCGTGTCCGAGGCTGCTGCCTGACATGGAGCGGCCGCAGAATCTGGCTGGATATGCCGAGGGCGAAAGGCTGGATCGGGCGCTGACGCAGGCGCAACTGACGTATGAGGGCGAGCTGTAGCCAGCAAAGTTAGCGCTGCCCCTCATTGTCCTGCCGGACATTTCTCCCCGTATAGTGACGGGGAGAAAGGGGCCGGCCGCCACGTTGGCGCTTTTTCTGCGACGCTGGCGATTTGGCGAAATCATCTGACACAGCGTCCTTCTCCCCGTCACTATACGGGGAGAAGATGCCGGCAGGCAGATGAGGGGCGGCACCAGCGCCCGGTGGAGAGCATATTCAAATCTTGCGGCCACCAGTGCCTCGCGATATCTCGACACCATGATCACCTTCCGCCGTGCGCAGGCCTCCGACCTGCCTGACATCATCGCCATGCTGGCCGACGATCCGCTTGGCGCCGGCCGCGAGGACGCTTCCATGCCGCTGGCCCAAGGCTATGTCGATGCTTTCAACGCCATCGACGCCGATCCCAATCAGCTGCTGGCGGTGACTGTCGACGGGGCCGAAGTGATCGGTACCTTGCAGATTTCTTTCCTTGCCGGGCTCTCGCGCAAAGGCGCCTGGCGCGGCCAGATCGAGGCGGTTCGGGTTGCCGGCCACAGGCGCTCGGACGGCATCGGCAGGCAGATGATCGTATGGGCGATCGACGCGTGCCGGGCGCGGGGCTGCAGCCTCGTCCAACTGACCACCGACAAGGGGCGGGCGGACGCGCACCGTTTCTACGAAAGCCTCGGCTTCACCGGCAGCCATCTCGGCTACAAGAAGAGCCTTTAGGCGGACGGAAACCGCTGCACATTTTTTGTGGAACTGCTCGCGGCGTTCGAGCAGTGCGCCCGCGCTGGCGCATTCGGGAAATCGTTCAGGCACACTTCAATTCGCGGCCAAGAGGGGATATAGGTCAGCCAAGTTGACCTATATTGCAGCGTTTGGGGAGGCGTGTCGTGACCCTTATGAATCTGTTGGCTTCGCGCTCGTCGCGCATGAAAGCGTCCGAAATCCGCGAGCTCCTGAAGCTGCTCGACCAGCCGGACATCATCTCGTTCGCCGGCGGTATTCCCGATCCGGCGTTGTTCCCGGCCGAGGCGATCCGTGACGCCTATGCTTCGGTGCTGGGCGGCGCCGAGGCGGGTGCGGCGCTGCAGTACCAGGTCTCGGAAGGCTACCTGCCGTTGCGGCGCTGGCTCGCCGGGCAGATGGGCAAGCTCGGCGTCGCCTGTGACGAGGCCAATATCTTCATCACTTCCGGCTCCCAGCAGGCGCTGGACTATCTCGGCAAACTGTTCCTGTCGCCGGGCGATACCGCGCTGGTGACGTGGCCGACTTATCTCGGCGCGCTGCAGGCTTTCAACGCCTATGAGCCTCGCTACGACCGGCTGACCCCGGCCGGCGGCAACATGACGCCCGATGCCTATCGCGCGGCAGCGGCAGCCAATGGCGGCAAGGCCAAATTCGCCTATCTGGTGCCGGATTTCGCCAACCCGACCGGCCACACGCTGAACCGTGAGCAGCGCGAGGCGGTGCTCGGCCTTGCCGGCGAACTCGACATCGCCGTCATCGAGGATGCCGCCTATCGCGCGCTGCGCTATGACGGCGACGGCGTGCCGCCGATCCTGGCGCTCGACTGCATCAGGTCCGGCGGCATCGACAAGGCGCGCACGCTCTATTGCGGCTCGTTCTCGAAGATACTGTCGCCGGGCATGCGCATCGGCTGGGTTTGCGCCCCGCGCCACATCGTCGAGAAACTGGTGCTGATGAAGCAGGCCTCGGACCTGCACAGCCCGTCGATCAACCAGGTGGTGATGCATCGTGTCGCCGAAGCCGTCTTCGACGGCCAGGTGGAAAAACTTATCGGCGCCTATCGCGAGCGCCGCGACGGGCTGCTCTCGGCACTGGAATCCAATATGCCGGAAGGCGTGACCTGGAGCCGCCCGGAAGGCGGCATGTTCGTCTGGGTAACGTTGCCGGAAGGGGCCGACGCCACCGAGCTTCTGGCGCGGTCGGTGAAAGAAGCGCGGGTGGCCTTCGTGCCGGGCGGCGCCTTTTATGCCGACGGCACCGGGCGCAACACGCTGCGGCTGTCCTTCACGCTCGCCGACCGGCGCGCGGTGAGCGAAGGCATTCCAAGGCTAGCCGCCATCCTGAAGGGATAGGCCGGCGCCGGAGGCCGGCTTTTCCTCCGCCATCACAGTCACCATCCGCTCAAGCTTTGAAAGCTTGGTGCGAGCGAGCTTGCGGACCGGCTTTTCGAAACCTTCTTCGCCGCTTTCGACGACGAAGACCAACGTCATGAAATCGAGCATGAACTCATCTATGGCTGCCGAGACCTCGCGCGACCTGCCCTTGAACCGGCGCAGCAGAGCGGTTGCTTCCTCGATATCCTCGACACCGGCGCTGTCGACCAGCGCTTCGAGCCTCTGAAAACTATCCAATAGCAATTCCTCCCACCGGGGCACCCAACCCGGTTGTGAGCGGAAAGTTCCAAACTGTGAGTGCTCTCGCGAAGAAATCGCCTCCACCGCTTCCGCGGTTTCGACGGGCCATCGGCAATTTTTTGTTCGGGTGGAACCTCCGCGGCCAACAAAGGTTCTTACCAGGTCTGATCCCCCTCAGACCCCTGAAGGCTAGACATGCTTTCCAAAGGCCCGCCGGATCCCCTCCCGGCGGGCTTTTTGTTTGCGGGATAGAACAAGTATCCGCATTGACGACGCCCTGTCCGAACCTAAATTCGAACCTCACGAGGAGGCATCTTTATGGAAACCCAGGAATTGCATCGCGGCCGGCTCATCGACCACATCCAACTGGTGGTCAGGGATCTCGCGCCCAGCCGGCGTTTCTACGAGGCGGTCCTGCAGGCGATCGATGTTCCGATCGGTGGGAGCGGCGACGATTTTTTCTGGGCCGACGAGCTGTTTGTCTCCACTGCCGACAGCCGGGCCGCACAGGGAAAACTCACCGGTCGCCATCACCTGGCTTTCCAGGCAAGGGACCACGCCATGGTCGACGCCTTCTACAAGGCCGGACTGGCGGCTGGCGGCACGGACAATGGCGCGCCGGGCGAACGGCCCTATCATCCCGGCTATTACGCCGCCTTCCTGCTCGATCCCGACGGCAACAACATCGAGGCCGTCCATCATGGTCCGCATAGTCGCAGCGCAGCTTCGGTGAAGATCACCTTCTAAGCTGCCGATATTCAGCCGGCCGGGATCGCGGGCGCATGGGCGATGCCGGAGAGAAGCTGCCTTGCGTTGCCAGATTGATGGCCACGATGCTAACCGTGCAAATGGCGGGCGGGAATCGGCATCGAAGCAACGTGCGCTGCAAAATCCTCAATAGAACTCCCCTTACCCCCTTGGAGATACATTTTTTATGCAAAACCCAACAAGGGCGATCTGTGCCGCCACGCTTTTATTTGCGATCGGGGCCGTGGATCTCACAAGTATATCACCTTTTGCTTATGTTTCATCGGCGCAGGCGCAGGAGGAATATCTTCCGACCCAGAAGGATTTTGTCGGCAAATGGAAACTGAACGGCGGAGCCATCCGGCCGCCGCGCGATATGAAGGATGCGCCGACACCGGAACAGGAAGCGGCCGCCAATGAATTCCAGCAGACGGTGACCGCGTTTTACGGCGCGTTTGACTATCTGGAGATCACGGCGGACGGCCGCTACAATTTTCATCAGCCGGGTGATCCGACGGCGGGGCCTTGCGTCTGGTGCGGAACCTGGTCCTTCAGCAACAGTTCGGCGTGGCTCAAGCTGGAGACCGCGCCCAGGCTGGATATCTACGCCAAGGACGGCGACATGCAGATGACCTACACTGTCGAACCCGACGAAAAATCGAAATATGCTTGGCTGGTTTTCGGTTGGACGAAGGCCGAGTAGGCGGCGGCGCACGGCTCCCCACACCTAAACGGGCCTAAGCGGCTTTTCATCCATCTCGTATCCTCGTATACGAGATGGAGCCAGCCGCCGAGGAGCCCGTATGAGTCCACTGCCTGAAACCGTGCCGTTTTTCAGCCAGTGGGAGACGCCCGACCTGACGCTGGACGTGCTCGCCGACGGCGCGGATGTTGCCCTCAGGCGCGATCCGCTGTGGCGGGGATCGGGCGCGGAAACACTCGATGAATATGCGGTCTGGGCGGCCAATATCTGCGGCATGGCGTGCCTGAAGATGATCCTGGCAAGCCGCGGCGAGATCGTGCCGACGATCGAGCTTGCCAGGCGCTGCACCTTATATGGCGGCTATGTCGTCAACGGGGGATCGATCAAGGGGCTGATCTACGCGCCCTTCGTCAGCTTCGTGAAAGAGGTTTTTGGACTCCGGGCCGAGGTGGTGACCAATGTCGCGACGGCCGAGATTCCGGCGATCATGCAGCGGACGCGCTTCTTCATCGCGTCGGTCAGCAGTTCGATCCGCTGGCCCGAGCGCGAGCCGCCCTCGAAGGGCGGTCATCTGGTGCTGGTCACGGCGGCATCCAATCAGGGTTTCCGCTTCCACAACCCGTCCGGCCATGACCCCGCCACACAGGCAGACGCAGTGTTGGCGCCGGCCGATTTCGACCGCTTCTTCGCCAATCGCGGCATTGCCGTCGCCATTTGATTTTTTTTGACAGTCGAGGGATTTCGATGACCGGTAAGACAAGAGTGGCCATCCTCTATGGCGGGCGTTCGGCCGAGCATGACGTGTCGCGCCTGTCGGCCGCCAATGTGCTGAAGGCGATCGACCGGACGCGCTACGACATCGTGCCGATCGCCATTACCAAAAGCGGCAGATGGCTGCTGCAACAACTTGATGACGCGGCAGGGGCGCCGGCATCCGAAGATGGTGCCGAGGTCGCGCTGCTGCCCGGCGGCAAGGGCCGGCTGGTCGCCGTCTCGCGGGATGGTACGCAGCCTGACCTGCCCCCCATCGACGTCGTGTTCCCGGTGCTGCACGGGCCGTTCGGCGAGGACGGCTCGGTGCAGGGCTATGCCGAGGTCGCCGATGTAGCCTATGTCGGCTGCGGCATCCTCGCGTCGGCCGCGGCCATGGACAAGGATGTCGCCAAGCGGCTGATGCGCGAGGCGGGATTGGCGGTTGCCCGCTCCGTCACCGTGCATCGAAACGGCAAGCATTCCTTCCAGGAGATTGCCGGGATGCTCGGCCTGCCGTTCTTCGCCAAGCCGGCGCGCCAGGGCTCGTCCTTCGGGGTCAGCAAGGTGAATGACAGGGATGGCTTCGAGCAGGCCATCGACACGGCTTTCCGCTACGACGGCAAAGTGTTGATCGAGGAATTCGTCGAGGGGCGCGAGATCGAGTTCTCGGTGCTGGAGCGCGCCGACGGGTCGCTGACGGTGTCGCTGCCCGGCGAGATCATTCCGGCCGGCAAGCACGGCTTCTACACCTATGAGGCCAAATATCTCGATGCCGACGGCGCGCTGGTCAAGGTGCCCGCTGATGTCCCGGCCACTGTGGCCGACAAAGCGAGGGAGATGGCGCGTCAGGCTTTTCAGGCGCTCGGCTGCGAAGCCATGGCGCGCGTCGATTTCTTCCTGCGCGCCGATGGCAGCCTGCTCGTCAACGAGGTCAACACCATTCCCGGCTTCACCGACATCTCGATGTATGCCAAGGCGCTGGCGGCGTCAGGCATCGGCTACAGCCAGAC
>NZ_RZRK01000196.1:0-8757 GCF_003997835.1 Mesorhizobium sp. M7A.F.Ca.CA.004.12.1.1 | reverse complement strand
GGCCTCGGGTACCATAGGCGCGGTAGCGGATGACGGCGCCGGAAAACACCGAGCCGCCAATGTTGTGCGACAGCGCATAGGTGGTGAAGGAGCACAGCGTGACGAACAGCCACGACACGCGCTTGCCGATATGCAGGAGCGCGATGTGGTCGTAGCCGGCAAGCGAGGCATAGGCGATGATCGAACTCAGCGCGGCAAGGATCCAGCCCCGGGTCGGAATGGCGGTGATACCGTCCCAGACGTCGTCGAGCGAAACGCCGCGCAATTCGTGCCAGAGCAGCAGCAGCGAGAAGATCACGGCGGCGATGCCCACAACCGGCCAGAAATAGCGTCTCCAGTTCATTGCCTGACTGCCATGCGTTGCGGGTCCGCTTCCTTTTCGTGGCTGGTGGGAGGCCGGCTTTGCCGGATTCTTCCGCTCATTTCAGAAATGCCTCATCGAAGCCGGCTATTCAACCGCGAACCCTTGTCGCAGCGTCGGCCGGCTAGATTTGCCGCAGTGAGCGGCCGAAAGAGGTGCCGGCAGGCGTAGCGCCGGCAACTGCGGCGTGCGGGTTCATTACGCGGCCGCCCCGGAACGGCGGTTTGCGGCCTGCCGGCAAAATTCGGCACGCGGCTCTTGGTGATCGGGCGCGGCGCTGTTAGTCTGGCGGCAACTTAAAACACTGAAGCGCCTGCTGCGTCCATCATAGGTTCGCGCGGCGCCGGAAGGAACGACAGTGGAAGACCACGACACCGGCGCCGGCGCGCCGGAGGTGGGCGTGTCCAGCGCTTCCCGGCGGTCGGCTGGCCCGGGGAATGCAAGCTGGCAGCAACGCCGCCCGACGGAGCTCCGCTCCGCGGACGGGCAGGCGGGCGACGCACCCCACAAAGGCAAGCCCAAGAAGCGGCGCAAGCGAAGGCGCGGGCGCAAGGTTTTTGCGCGCGACGAGACACGTCCCACGGAGAATCGATCGCCGGCGCCGGGCGAGACCGGTGTCCCGGCGGCGGAGGCCCACAGACCGTCGGAATCGGTGGCCTCGCCCGTCGCTGTGGTGCCACGGCCGGAACAGAGCGCCCGTCGGCCGCCGGTCCAGGAGCTTCCGGTGTTTGCGGCGCTTGACCTTGGCACCAACAATTGCCGGCTGCTGGTGGCCGTGCCGACGCGGCATGGCCAGTTCCGCGTCATCGACGCTTTTTCGCGCATCGTCCGGCTGGGCGAGGGGCTCACCGCCAATGGCCGGCTCGGCCAGCCGGCGATGGACCGCGCGGTCGAGGCGCTGAAAATCTGCGGCGACAAATTGCGCAACCGCAAGATCAGAAAAGCCCGGCTGATCGCCACCGAGGCCTGCCGCACGGCCGAAAACGGCGTCGAGTTCATCGACCGCGTGGAACGCGAGGCGGGCCTGAAGCTTGAGATCATCGACCGCCAGACCGAAGCGCGGCTGGCGGTGTCCGGCTGCGGCTCGCTGGTCGAGCGCGACACCCAAGGCGTCGTCCTGTTCGATATTGGCGGTGGTTCGTCGGAAATCGCGCTCATCGATCTCGCTGGCCGCCGTTCGCCAAGGCTGGCCAATCATATCGTGTCGTGGACGTCGCTGCCGGTCGGCGTCGTCTCGCTGGCCGAGCGCTTTGGCGGCCGCACGGTGACGCGCGAGATCTTCGCCGCCATGGTCGACGACGTTGCCGGCCGGCTGGCCAGCTTCGACGGTCGCGATCGGCTGAGCCATCTCAAGGCCAGTCCGAATTTCCATCTGCTGGGCACGTCCGGAACCGTGACGACGCTGGCCGGTGTCCACCTTGAGCTCGAGCGCTACGATCGCCGCCGTGTCGATGGGCTGTGGATGGACCGCGACAGCGTCGATCGCATGGTCGAAAGACTGGTTGGCTGGGATTTCCAGCAGCGCTGCGCCAACCCTTGCATCGGTGCCGATCGCGCCGATCTGGTGCTGGCCGGCTGTGCTATCCTCGAGGCGATCCGCGCCGTGTGGCCGTCCGAGCGGCTGCGAGTCGCCGATCGTGGCCTGCGCGAAGGTATTTTGAGCGAACTGATGGCCGATGATGGCGTCTGGCGCAACGATGGGCGTGGCAGAGCGTGAGCCCGAACCGAAGAAATAAGCAATGACCAAGAAACCGGAAAAACCAGGATCAGCCAGCATTCGTGTGCTGAAGACGCGGATCAAGAAGAAGAGCGGGCTGAAGGAATCGTCGCGCCGCTGGCTGCAGCGCCACATCAACGATCCCTATGTCCAGCGCTCCAAGGCTGACGGCTATCGCTCGCGCGCGGCCTACAAGCTGATCGAGATCGACGACAAGCATCATCTCCTGAAACCCGGCATGAAGGTGATCGATCTCGGCGCCGCCCCCGGCGGCTGGTGCCAGGTCGCCGCCGCGCGGACGAAATCGACGGCCGACAAGCCGCATGTCATCGGCATCGACTATCTGGAAATGGACGCCGTGCCAGGCGCCCCGGTGCTGCTGATGGATTTCCTCGATCCGCTGGCGCCGCAGAAGCTGGCCGAGGCGCTGGGTGGGGATCCGGACATCGTGTTGTCCGACATGGCGGCACCGACCACCGGCCACAAGCGGACCGACCATATCCGCACCATGCATCTGTGCGAGGTGGCGGCCGATTTTGCGCTGTCGGTGCTGAAGCCGGGTGGGCATTTCCTCGCCAAGACCTTCCAGGGCGGCGCCGAAAACGAGCTGCTCTCGATGCTCAAGAAGAACTTCCGCTCCGTCCATCACGTCAAGCCGCCGGCGTCGCGGGATGAATCGGTCGAGCTCTATTTGCTGGCCAAGGACTTCAAGGGGCGAGAGGCCGGTCCGCCGTCAGGCGGATCGGAACGTCCAGTGGACGTTCCGAAGGCCTCGAGCGCCCGGAGCCATAGCGAAGGGCCGGGGGACGCCGACGACTGACAGGGCACCGCCGGTCCGCCGTCGGGCGAATCGGGCCGTCCAGAAGGCGAGGCCGAAGCGTAGCTGCCATCAGTTGCCGGGTGGGCTCACCGTTTCCAGCGTCTTGGGTGTTGTCAGCCGGCCGTGACCGGAGATGGCGTTGCCGGCATCGGGTGCCAGCCGGACGAAGGATAGCGATGCCGCCGCCGAGACCGCTGCAACGATGAAGAAGGCAATGTGGAAGTCGTCCAGCGACAGCGGGCCGCCATGGATTGACGTCGATACTTCCAGGATTCCGCCGGCCAGCGCCACGCCGAGCGCGACCGACAACTGCTGGAACACCGCTGTAATCGGCGTCGCCTTGCTGGTGTCTTCAGCCGAAACCTCGGCATAGGCGAGCGCATTGACGCCAGTGAAGAACATCGATCGGATGAAGCCGCCGACGAGCAGCATGGCCAGCATCAAGAGATAAGGTGTGTCGGGTGTGAACAGGCCGTTGATGGCGATCGAGGCGGCGGCGACCAGCGAACCGACAACCAGCACGCGGCGGAAGCCGGCGACGCGGAAGATCAGCGCGGTGACGAATTTCATGCCGATGGCGCCGATTGCAGAGACGAAGGTGATCATGCCGGACTGGAACGGCGTCAGCCCAAAACCGATCTGGAACATCAGCGGCAGCAGGAACGGCACAGCACCAATGCCGATGCGGAACAGTCCGCCGCCAAGCACCGAGGAGCGGAACACCTGGTTGCGGAACAGTTCGAGCGCCAGCAGCGGGTTTTTGGCGCGCCGCGCGTGCAGCAGATAGAGCGCCCCCGACACGAGGCCGACCGTTACGGTGGTGACACCGACGATTGGCGGCAGATAGGGCAAGCTGACCACCGACAGGCCAAACACCACCCCGGATGCCGCCAGCCCGCTCAGCACGAAGCCGATGAAATCAAGTGGCGGGGTCTGCGCGGGTTCGGTCTCCGGCAGGAAACGTGTTGCCAGCCAGATGCCGACCACGCCGATCGGCACATTGATCAGGAAAATCCAATGCCAGGTGAAATAGGTGGTGATGAAGCCACCGACCGGCGGTCCGACCAGCGGCCCGACCAGCGCCGGAACGGTCAGCCAGGACATCGCCGCGACGAGTTCGCTTTTCGGTGTCGCGCGCACCAGCACCAGCCGCCCGACCGGCGTCATCATGGCGCCCCCAATGCCTTGCAGAAAGCGGGAGACCACAAAAGCTGGCAGCGAACCGGAGAGCGCACAGGCTATTGAGCCGACGATGAAGACCGCGATCGCGGCACGAAAGATATTCTTGGCGCCGAAACGGTCTGCCATCCAGCCGCTGATCGGAATAAAGATCGCCAGCGAGACGAGATAGGCGGTCAGCGCCAGCTTGAGCGCGATCGGACTGGTGTGGATGTCGACGGCGATCGCCGGCAGCGATGTCGCAATGACGGTCGAATCCATGTTTTCCATGAAAAGGGCGACCGCCAGGATGAGCGGGATGGTGCGGTTCACAAAACGCGTCCGACTTGATTCTTTTACGGTTGACCGGGAGGCAAGCCAACATGCAGGGCGGTTATCATGGGCCGGCTCTGATGTCGCATTAATTTGCTGTCACTTTTGTGCGACTGCGGGGAGACAGGCAGTTCGCTTGGCCTGCCGCCGTGCCTAAATCAGAACTGCCGGGACGGCCAAGGTCTTCTCGTTCCGTCTCCAGGCGCTGGCCAAGCAGCAAAGAATAGCTTGCGAATGGCGATGTGTCACATTATTGTAGTGTATATAACTACTATATGGACTTTGTCATGGAAGAAGCCGTTTCGGCAGCCGATGCCAACCGCAAGTTCTCTCTCATCCTGCGCGGTGTTCGCGAAGGACAGAGCTACGTCGTGACCAGTCACGGACGCCCGGTCGCGCGAATAGTGCCCGCCGATCGACAGCAGGGTGTGGCTTCCCGCTCGCGCGTAGCGTTGTTGTCGCGCCTCGAGCGCCAGCCTGTTTTGGATGTCGGGCGCTGGACCCGTGGCGAGCTCTACGAGGACGAGCGATGAAGGTTGCGCTCGACACCAATGTCCTTGCCTGCGCGGAAGGGGTCAACGGTGCCGAGAAGCGCGATATTGTTCTTGAACTGCTGCGCAACCTACCGCAAGAGGCTGCTGTTATTCCTGTTCAGGTCCTTGGTGAGCTGTACAACGTTCTCGTCCGCAAGGCCGGAAGACCGCCTGTAGAAGCCCGGGATGCCCTTCTGGGCTGGCGCGACGCGTTTCCAGTTGCCGCGACAGTGCAAGACGTAATGATGATGGCGGCTGATCTGGCTACGGACCACCACTTCAGCATTTGGGACGCGGTCATTCTGTCCACCGCTTCCCAAACCGGTTGTCGGATGCTCCTTTCGGAAGACCTGCAAGATGGCTTCACATGGGGTGGGGTAACTGTCGTCAGCCCTTTCGCATCGCCGCGTCACGTTCTGCTCAATGCTCTCTTGGGGGAGTCTTCTGGATAGAACGCGAAACACCGAGACGATCGGCTTTTCATTGGCGCTTGGACGTGGTACCAGCCAGCGCCAATCCTGAAAGGGAAGAAACGAGTCGGCGCTGTCCATTCCGGTCCAGCGCTTTTTTGTATTCCCCCACCGCGTTTTATATTCAAGGGACTGGCCATGGCAAAAATCATCGAAACGTCCACTGGCGCATTGGCGCTGACCTTTGACGACGTGCTGCTGCAGCCCGGCCATTCCGAGGTCATGCCCGGCGAGACCGATGTCCGCACCCGCATCGCCGGCGACATCGACCTCAACGTGCCGATCCTCTCGGCGGCGATGGACACCGTCACCGAGGCCAGGCTCGCCATCGCCATGGCCCAAGCCGGCGGCATTGGCGTCATCCACCGCAATTTCTCGCCGGCCGAACAGGCCGAGCAGGTGCGGCAGGTCAAGAAATTCGAATCCGGCATGGTGGTCAATCCTGTCACCATCGGCCCCGACGCGACGCTCGCCGACGCGCTGGGCCTGATGCGCAGCTATTCGATCTCGGGCATTCCGGTGGTCGAGAATGGTGGCACTGGCGGCCACAAGGTCGGGCGGCTGATCGGCATCCTGACCAATCGCGACGTGCGCTTTGCCTCCGATCCGGCGCAGAAGGTCCATGAGCTGATGACCCGTGACAACCTGATCACGGTCAAGGAGAACGTCGACCAGGACGAGGCCAAGCGGCTTCTGCATCAGCACCGCATCGAAAAGCTGGTTGTCGTCGACAGGCAGGGCAACTGCGTCGGATTGATCACCGTCAAGGACATCGAGAAGTCGCAGCTCAACCCGCACGCCAGCAAGGACGCACAGGGCCGCTTGCGCGCCGCCGCGGCCACCAGCGTCGGCGATGACGGCTATGAACGCGCCGAACGTCTCATCGATGCCGGCGTCGACCTTCTGGTGATCGACACCGCGCATGGCCACTCGCAACGCGTGCTCGACGCGGTGACGCGCGCCAAGAAACTCTCCAACTCGGTTCGCATCCTGGCCGGCAACGTCGCCACCGCCGCGGGCACGCAGGCGCTGATCGACGCCGGTGCCGACGCCGTCAAGGTCGGCATCGGTCCGGGCTCCATCTGCACCACCCGCATCGTCGCCGGCGTCGGCGTGCCGCAGCTCTCGGCGATCATGTCGGCGGTCGAGACGGCGCACAAATCCGGCGTCTCGGTGATCGCCGATGGCGGCATCAAATATTCCGGCGATCTGGCCAAGGCGCTCGCCGCCGGCGCAAGTGCGGCCATGATCGGCTCGCTGCTGGCCGGGACCGACGAAAGCCCGGGCGAGGTCTATCTGCACCAGGGCCGCTCCTTCAAGGCGTATCGCGGCATGGGCTCGGTCGGCGCCATGGCCCGCGGCTCCGCCGATCGCTACTTCCAGGCCGAGGTGCGCGACACGCTGAAATTGGTCCCTGAAGGCATCGAGGGGCAGGTTCCCTACAAGGGACCTGTGTCTGGCGTGCTGCACCAGCTTGCGGGCGGCTTGAAAGCCGCTATGGGTTATGTTGGTGGCCGCGACCTTGCCGATTTCCGCGAGCGCGCCACCTTTGTGCGCATATCCAATGCCGGACTTCGTGAAAGCCACGCCCATGACGTCACGATTACCCGCGAAAGCCCGAACTATCCCGGTGGAGCCTGACCAGTACGGGCTCGGGCGGAACCTGACGGCAACGATCCTGCGGCTGTCTCGCCACGCAGGCGCGCTCTGTTTCCTGTCGGCGGTGGTTTTCATCGCCATGACGGCTTTGGAATTCTTCTATTTCCGCCAGTTGAGCGGCGGCTTGCCGTCGCTCGACATGCGCATTTTAGGGTTTACGCCGGACGAAGGCATGGCCTGGCTGACAGCGCTCGGCCGGCGCGGCGGCGAGATCATTCTCGTCTGGCACTATCTGACCTTCGACCTGTTGTTCCCGGCGCTGCTGTCGGTCACGCTGGTCAGCCTCATCCTGGCCACCGGCCGGCGATTGAAGGCTTTCCGCGTGCTGCCGGCGCAGCTGCAGTCGATTTTCGCGTTGGTCCTGGTGCTTCCCTACACGCTTGCACATTACGTTCAGAACTTTGCGGTGGCGCGGCTTCTGTCCGATTTCCTGTCGGCCAACCCGGACTCGCTGTCTTTCGCCTCGGCGCTCACCGTCACCAAATTCGCGCTTTTCGCCATACCGGTGATCGTCATCGCGGCCTTCTGGCTGGCGGGCCAGAAACGCCAGGCCTGATGCCGCACGCGAAGCCCAACCGGGCAGGGGGCACTTGATGAACCAGACCACGATCTTCTGGCCCGTTCTCGCGCATGTGCTGCTGATCTACATCGTCTACTGCGTCCTGGGTCGTCGCAGATACGGCGCAATAAGGTCAGGCGAGGCGAAGGCCGGTCAGTTCAAGGTGCGTTCGGCCGAACCGGCCTCCAGCGTCACCGTTGCCGCCAATCTCACCAACCAGTTCGAACTGCCGGTGCTGTTTTACGTGCTGTGCCTGACGCTGCACCTGACCAACGGCGTCAACTATCTGACCTTGTCGCTGATGTGGATTTTCGTCGCGTCCCGCTATTTCCATGCCTGGATTCACCTGACCAGCAACAATCTGCTGCTGCGCAGCCGGTCATTCTTCGTCAGTGCGGTGATTCTCCTGCTGGGATGGATCTGGTTCGCGCTGCACCTGCTCGGCGCGGTCTGAGCAGAGCGCTTCTGCCTTCTCCCACAGGGGAGAAGGGAAGTCCGTTCGCCTAAAGGTCGAACACCGCGATCTTGCGCTTGTCGAACTTGATGCCGATCTCGCCGCGTACCAGCTTGAGCGCGGCCTCGCCGAACACCGCGCGCCGCCAGCCTTGCAGCGCCGGTACGTCGGCTTCCTCGCCCTCGGCGGCGATACGGTCGATGTCGTCGCTGGAGGCCAGCACCTTGGAAGCGACGCCCTCCTTTTCGGCAACGATCCGCAGCAGCACCTTCAACAGTTCCGCCGCGGCGCTCGAGCCCTCGGGCGGCTGGAAACTCTTTGGCAGTTTCGGCATCTCTTCCTTGGGCAAGGCAAGCGCGGTGTTGACCGCGCCAAGCAGCGCCGTTGCCGTCGACGAGCGCTCCCAGCCCTTCGGCGTCGTGCGCAGCTTGCCGAGGGCTGCCGCGTCGCGCGGCGCCTGCTGCGCCACCTCGTAGATCGCGTCGTCTTTCAGAACGCGGCCGCGCGGCACGTCACGTTCGCGCGCCTCGCGCTCGCGCCACGCCGCCACGCCCTGCACGATCGCCAGTTCCTGCGGTTTGCGCAGCCGCATCTTCAACCGCTTCCAGGCGTCCTCGGGGTGCGGATCATAGGTTTCGCGCGAGGTCAGGACCTCCATTTCCTCGTTGAGCCAATGGGCGCGGTTTTCCCGCT
>NZ_RZRK01000195.1:0-8786 GCF_003997835.1 Mesorhizobium sp. M7A.F.Ca.CA.004.12.1.1 | reverse complement strand
CACCCGGATGCCGAGCCGATCGAGGAGCGGCTTTACAAGCCAGAATTCGCCCGAGAGGTTGAATTCGCCAAGGATGTTGATGTCGTAGGGCCCGGGGTCGTCGGGTTCGACCGTGCCGATGACATGATCGAGCAACGCCTCGGCGGCGAGCTTGTTGCCGAGGTTCTTGGAGCCTGCCAGGCCAGGCGCATTGATCGGCACCACGGCCAAACCGAACTTTTCCGTGGCGCGTTTGCACACGGCCTCGATGTCGTCACCGATCAGCGCCGTTACGCAAGTTGAGTAAACGAAGATCGCCGGCGGCGCGTATGTGTGCTTGATCTCGCGGATCGCCTTGAAGAGTTTCCGCTCGCCCTGCCCCATCACCAGGTCGAGTTCGGTGAGGTCGGTCGTGAAGCTTGTCCGCCACAAGGTCGGCCCTGACGAAACCGCACCACGGTTGTCCCAAGAATTGCCCTCGCAGGCGAGCGGCGCATGGACCAGATGCGCAACGTCGGTGATCGGCTGCAGGACGATCTTGGCTCCGTCAAAGGCGCAGCCGCCGGCTGCCGCCCCTGGTGTCAGCGACTTCGAGCAGCCCTCCTTGCGCGCCTTGGCATCTTTGCCACGGTTCTTATCGCAGGCGGGCTCATCGAAGGCGTCCTTGATTTTGGCGCTGAGGGAGGACATCGCTCAGCCTCCCCAGTCCATTGGGCAAGGAATGGCCTCGGCGAAAAGCCGGCCACGGCTCTTAGCGCGTGAGGTCATAGGAATAATCCGTCACACCCGTCTCGCTCGTCTCGCGATCGAGTTTGTCGAAGATCTTGTCGAGGATCGTCGTCAGCACGCGCAACGCGCCCTGGTAGCCAAAGAGCGCAAAGCGGTGATGATGGTGCCGATCGAAGATCGGAAACATCAGCCGGATCAGCGGCGTTCCGGTGTCGCGCTCCAGGTACTTGCCGTAGGAATTGCCGATCAAAAGGTCCACCGGCTCGGTAAAGAGCAGCGAGCGCAGCGCCCACAGGTCCTTGCCCGCCCAAACCTGGGCAGCCTTGCCGAAAGGCGAGGATGCTAGCAGCTTCTTCAAATCGGCTTCCCATGCCGAGGTGCCATTGGTGGCGAGGCAATGGGTTGGCTCGCCGCCGGTCTCCATGACAAAGCGGGCCATTGCGTGAACGAAGTCGGGATCACCGTAGATGGCGTATTTCTTACCATGCAGCCAGGATTGGCTGTCCGCCATGGCGTCTACCAGTCGGCCGCGCTCGAGGCGAATTGCCTCGGGAATCTCCTTGCCGGAAATCGCCGCGACCTCCATCAGGAATTCGTCCGTCGCCTGAACGCCGAGCGGATAGTGGAACGAGGCCGTCGCCTGCCCGACCTCCTCGCAATAGCCCAGTGTCTTTCGGGTGTTGTGATGCTGCAGCGAAAGCGTTGCCTCGGCGTTGAGGGCCTTCTTCACCTCGTTGATCTTCGTGCCCCCGTCATACATGCGGTATTCACCGTCCGAAGGCGTATCGAACTGGTCAGAGGCATCCTGGATCAATGTATAGGACACGCCCATTACATCGAGCAGGCGCTTGAGCTCCCGGTTGTTGCCGACGCAGAAGCCGTCGAAGCCCGGAATGATGTTGATGGTTCCTTCGATTTGCGTACGCTCCTGACCTTTCCAGAAGTGCTCCAAAATGCCTTTGACCATGTTGTCATAGCCGTCGACATGACTGCCAACGAAGGCCGGGGTGTGGGCAAAGGGCACGTCGAAGTCGCGCGGGACTGAATCTTCGTCCTTGGCGTTCTGGATGAAGCTGTGCAGGTCGTCGCCAATGACCTCTGCCATACAGGTCGTCGACACGGCAATCATCTTGGGGTCGTAGAGCTGGTAGGTGTTGGCGAGCCCGTCGACCATGTTCTTCAGGCCGCCAAACACCGCCGCATCCTCGGTCATTGAGGAGGAGACCGCCGCGGCAGGCTCCTTGAAATGGCGCGACAGGTGCGAGCGGTAATAGGCGACGCAACCTTGGCTGCCGTGGACGAAGGACATGGTTCGCTCGAAGCCGGCGGCAGCGAATACCGCACCCAGCGGCTGGCAGGCCTTGGCCGGGTTCACGACAAGCGCTTTGCGGGCGAGGTTCTTTTCGCGGTATTCCCACGTCTGGGTGAAATCGCGCTGATCGGAAACGATTTCATCGGGGTGCGGACATTCGAAGTTTAGCTTCTTCTCAGCGAGCATCTTTCTGTATTCCGGCTCGCGGAACAGGGGAGCGTGATCGAGAATTTTTTCAGCCGACTGCGGCATGATGATTACCTCTTTTGCATCTGGCTGCGCGGGACGGCAGCTCAGGACGTCAAGACGTTCCAGGCTCCGGCGGATCAGAGGCCGCGGGAGTTCACCGTCTCAGTGGGAGACTGGGGCTGAAGCAAATGTTTATTCGGCAGCCATCGCCCGCTCATCGCCCCGGCTTCTTTTCCAAGGCGCGTGGAATAGGTCCCAGACCGGGTTGTTAATGGCGAGATCCACATCACGTGCGAAAATGGCAAAGCCGTCGTAGCCGTGATACGGGCCTGAATAATCCCAGGAATGCATCTGGCGGAACGGTATGCCCATCTTCTGCACCGGGTATTTTTCTTTGATTCCCGAGCCGACCAGATTTGGGCGAATCCCTTCGATGAATTTCTCCAACTCATAGCCGGTCACGTCATCGTAGATCAGCGTGCCGTTCTTCACGTAGTGGCCGGTGCGCTGATAGTCGTCGCTGTGGGCGAATTCATAGCCGGTGCCCACGATGACCATGCCGAGGTCCTCGTAGGCCGTGACGACGTGGCGGGGGCGCAGGCCGCCGACATAGAGCATCACGGTATTTCCTTCCAGGCGCGACAGGTACTTGGCGATGACCGCATCAACAAGCGGCCTGTACTTGGCAATGACCTTTTCGGTCTTCTCCTCGATTTCCGGCCCAAAATGCTTGGCTATGTTGCGCAGAGAGGCTTCGATCTGGGAGGGACCGAAGAAATTGTACTCCATCCAGGCGACGCCATACTTTTCCTCCATATGCCGACAGATGTAATTCATCGACCGGTAGCAGTGGATAAGATTGAGCTTAGCCTTCGGGGCGCGCTCGATCTCTGCGAGTGTGGCGTCACCCGACCAGTTGCCAACCACGCGCAGCCCTATCTCCTCAAGCAGTATGCGCGAGGCCCAGGCATCGCCGCCGATATTGTAGTCGCCGATGACGTTGACGTCGTAGGGGCCGGCCTCGAACTTGACATCCTTTTTGTCGAAGACCCAATCCCGGATTGCATCATTGGCGATGTGGTGGCCAAGCGACTGCGAGACGCCGCGGAAGCCCTCGCAGCGTACCGGCACGATCGTCTTGTCATACTCCTTGGTCTTTTTGCGAGAAACGGCCTCGGTGTCATCGCCAATCAGGCCGATAGGGCATTCGGACTGCACGGTGATGCCGTTGTTGAGCGGAAACAAGACTTCAATCTCGTCAATGATCTGTTCCAGCTTCTTGTCGCCGCCGAAGACGATGTCCTTCTCCTGGAAATCGGAGGTGAACTGCATTGTCCCGAACGTGTCGACGCCCGTTGTACCGACGTAGTAGTTGCGGCGCTGCGACCAAGAATATTGGCCGCAGCCGACCGGGCCGTGCGAGATATGGACCATATCCTTGACTGGCCCCCACACCACGCCTTTCGAACCAGCATATGCACAGCCGCGAATCGTCATCACCCCCGGAATGGACTTGATGTTCGATTTGACGTCGCATTCGGAAAGGACCTCGCTTTCCCCGCCAGCCTCGTTGCCGCTCTTTGCGACGTTGAGGTGCTTCTTGCGGCGCTTCGCCGCCTTGTCGGGATAATGCGACAGCACCTCTTCGATAAGCTTCGCATGAAGAGCACCGTCATTCTCGTATTCCCGGCTCATGAGTCCCCCTTTCAAGGTTGGGTGACGCCTCAAAGAATAGGCGCCGTTCTCTGCAAGGCGCGCCGATTCATGGCAGCGCTAATGTCACTACTGGGCCGCCGCCTTCGCCGCTTCCTTGGAGTGAAGCTCGGCAAGCATCTGCTCGTCGGTCTTCATGATGCCGAAGTCGAGCAGCATCTCCTCCAGCTCCTCCATGGTGATCGGCGTCGGGATCGTACCCTGGCCCGAATTGGCGTGGATCTTCTCGGCCAGAGCGCGGTATTCCCCTGCCTGCTTTGAGTCCGGCGCGTACTGGATCACCGACATCTTCCTGAGTTCGGCATGTTGGACGATGTTGTCGCGGGGCACGAAGTGGATGAGCTTGGAATTCAATCGGCCAGCCAGTGCTTCGGCCAGATCGAGTTCGCGGTCGGTTTGACGTTCATTGCAGATCAGCCCGCCCAGCCGCACACCGCCCGAATGGGCATATTTGAGGATGCCCTTGGCGATGTTGTTGGCGGCATAGAGCGCCATCATCTCGCCGGACATGACGATATAGATCTCCTGGGCCTTGCCTTCGCGGATCGGCATGGCGAAGCCGCCGCATACCACGTCGCCGAGGACGTCATAGGAGACATAATCGACATCGTCATAAGCGCCATTCTCCTCGAGGAAATTGATCGAGGTGATGACGCCGCGGCCGGCGCAACCGACACCCGGCTCGGGGCCGCCGGACTCCACGCACTTGATGCCTCTGTAGCCCACCTTGAGCACGTCCTGGAGTTCGAGGTCTTCCACCGAGCCTTCCTGTGCGGCGAGATCCAGGACGGTATCCTGAGCTTTCGAATTCAGGATCAAGCGTGTGGAATCGGCTTTGGGGTCGCATCCTACGATGAGGATTCTCTGCCCGAGGTCGACAAGGGCAGCGAGCGTATTTTGGGACGTGGTGGACTTGCCGATGCCGCCTTTTCCGTAAAAGGCGATCTGACGCAGACCTGACATAATAGCTTTCCTTCCTTCGTTCTAATTATCGCGACTGCCCGCGACACAAGTGCCGATAGGCAGCTCGTGCCGCCTCACACCAAGCATCGCAAAAAGCGTACCAGCGTGATCGGCCGATCCCAGAAGAAACTTTGTCATTAAATTCCAGCCGCTTAGACGGCGGCAAAACGCGCGAACGGGCCTTTCAGGCGTCTGTCACGGACACGACAAAGCCGACACAGATTGTCGTGCGCCATCCAAACCGCCGTGTGTCGAGCTCGAAGCGGGAGAATGGGGAAGTTAGCCCAAAGCTGATGGCGAGACCATCGGAAGACATCGGCTCTTGTCTTTCCAGCCTGCCATTGATCGGGCGGTCGCTGGATGAGCAGGAGCCTGGGGCTTGACCGCGGCGCGGGTAGTTCAGGCAGGCTTACAGAGCGGGAACGCCGGCGGCCGATAGACATCCGCGCTTAACCTTTCATAGCCCGTCTACAAGTTGGTTCCGCCGACGCGCTATATGGAAGCCAAATAATTCAGTAGCTTAGCCGAGAGCATTGATTTTTTCAGAAAGATACGTGTTATACGCGTATGAACCGCCGAACCCATGGTCGGCGCCCTCATGCGCGTGAGACCCCGTTGTGGGCGAGGCTCGCGACTGGCTGCACGATCCTAGCCGGCCTGCTTGCCATTGAGTTTGGTCCCGCCGCGGTAGGCTGCGGCATCAAGGGCAACATCAGCTACAACACTGGCAAGAAGATTATCACGTTCTTGGACAGGAATCTTACTGGGAGACACGCATCAACCTATTGAAGGGCGAGCGGTGGTTTTGTTCAGAGGAAGCTGCACGAAAGGCGGGCGGGCGGGCTTCGAGAGGTTAGTGTCGCGGCAGCTTGCAGATCTGCCCACGGGGCCGCCACGATCGCAAAGTGTGTACAAAAGCGCCCTCTCTGCCGAACTGAACAGTGCTCACGGCCATAGCCTCGGATGAGCCCGACTGGCTTGACCTCTGCATGATGAGAGCAGCTTTTACACCAGGTGCGCAGCACATGTCTTTAACGAACGCATCGTCTTCAAGAATATAGAGAGCAATTCGGAAAACCGAGTAGTTGGCGGCGAAGCTAGGAGAAGGTATACACTACCCTCTTGTTACCCCAGAGTAGAACGTGCAGCTGCGGCAAGACGCGGGCTTCGAACCACCTGTCGCTGGTCACCTTTTCTACCAGCGGTTCCATGCGCATCATATTCCGTCGGACTCGACAGAGACGTCTTCATTACCACGGCGGGGCGGCGTGTGATTGCCGGGTTGCAGACAAACCTCGCCGCGACGTATTTGGGACGAGTGGTGTCGGCACCGAATCCCTATCATTTAGACTAGCCAGCTTGGGGAGCGCCGTCAGACCGCCAGACCGGAAGAGGAGGCTTCGCGCCAACTTGTGCCAAGAATGTTGGACCGTGCGGAACCGCTGGGGCGGCGCTCAACTCTGGCGCAGGATGAAGCGTCGATTGGGTGAATGAATAGGGCGCGCGTTCGACGGGTAGAGTGAGGCAAATCGCTGGATGTCTGCCGGATCAACGTCAACCGGTTCCATCGCCACCATCCACTCGACGTTTTCGGTGCACGGCGGCGTCGTCAGTGAGCCCTCATAAGTCCAATAGCCAAGCGAGGCTGGCAGAAGCCAGTTGGGATTCACCTCGTCGATCGTCACCTCCCCATTCGGCAGTTCGGGAAAGGCCGCAGCAAGGGCAGCAAAGCTGGCATTTGTCGCGCCGGGCGTTAAAAAGACGCCCAGCACGCCCAGAGTACCACTTTGCGTGTCCTTGTGAACGAAATGCACCTCCATCGGGAAGCTCTTGCCCGCCACGTGATGTTCGCTTGGCGCATGGAAATGGAACTGTACCAGTTCGTAGACACGATCGCCGCGGGTCAGCGTGCTGCCTTGTGGCATATTGATTTGAATGGTGTGGCCGTTGTTCACCATATTGCCGCCGCCCTTGTGCCAGCCGATGGCGATATGCGGGATATCCGCCTTGACCGCGCTGTTGATATTGATCGGCGATTGCTGCGTGCCGGCAGAGCATACGAAATTTTCCTTATCCAGATCAGCCCAGTGCTCCGGTCCGACCGGACCGGTGTACCCCCAATGGGCACTGGTCGCTTGGGCGGCTTGAACGCAAATCCGGCATGCGCCGAGCGCAACCAACCCTTTGATCAGGTGACGACGATACATATTACTTTTGCTCCTCTTGCGAACTGATGTTGGTGGCTGCCCTAATGGACGCGTGATGGCCAATCGGCGCGGCCAGTATTGTCCTTTGCAACTGATAGATGCCCGCACGCCTTGGCGTGCTTTCATAAGTGCGGCTGCCGTTTCTCGGCTGGCCGGCTTCTGCAGCCCGCAACGGGGGCAGTTTCAACCAGCTAAACGATAAAAAATTTTAGCAGACCAGCGCTTGACCCCCGCCGCAAAGGCACAGGCGAAGGTGATCACTGCGCGGCTGCCGTTCGCGCCGGAGGCCGCATCGCTATACTTTACACTCGCTGCCCAAGGAGACGCAGGCGACCCCAATACGTTTTCATCGCTACTCCCGACGCAGCCGACCCACGCCACGAAAACGTTGCTATATTTCACGTTGGGCCAATGAGGAAATCGATCTTCTTTATGGAAGGCATTTGCGCAATGGATGCATTCCCATGCTGACAGTCGTGCGTCAGGCCGGACAATGAGATACATCGATAAGAGCTGGACAAGGATGAGGGGATGACGTGCTTGCGACGGAGCAGGTGGGGCGAGAAGGCCAGTTCTTGCGGATTTCAACTTTGCGTGACGACAGCTCATCGGAGTCAAGGTGACACACGCCGGCAGCGGGGTGTCCGGGCGGTTTCCAGCCGCACAATCGCGAGACCGCTGACGCGAACAAAGCTCGGCTGTACTCGGCACGCGAAGAGAGCCTGCCAAGCCGTTGGAGCCCGGCCTTCCGGTGCGACGCAAGCCACAGACTAGACCGCCCTCTTGTTACCCCAAAGCAGAACGTGCAGCTGCGGCAACACGCGGGCTTCGAACCACCTGTCGCTAGTCACCCTTTCGACAAGCCATTCCATTCGCATCATTATTCCGTCCAAGTCGACAGAGGCGTCTTCACTGCCAGGGAGCGGCGGCGTGTGATTGCCGGGTTGCAGATAGATCGGAAGGTGCGGATATCTCGCCGCGACTTCTTTGGCGTAGGCATAGTCACTCTCGTCGAAAACGACGAGCTTGAGCACGATTTGCGGCTTCTCTTGCGCCGCTTCGAGGCATGCATCAAACGCAGCCCAACGGGTCGTCATCTCGCTGGACGGCGGCTTTGGGCTAAGGGTCAGCACGTCAAGATCCGCAAACCACTCCCTCACCACGGAACCCTGCGTTTCCAGTGCAAAACGATAGCCCTCGCGATGGCCTCGTTCTATGAGGGGACCGAACGGCTGAATGGCCGGGTTGCCGCCTGACAAGGAGACCATAACCGGCCTGCCGCCGGAAAGCGCATGGACGGTTTGCCACACGGCATCGATCGGCATCGGTAGCCATTCATGGCGATACTGATTGTCCACCGCGTGAAGGCTGTCGCACCATGAACAGCGATAATCACATCCGCCGGTTCTGATGAACACCGTCGGCAAGCCGATGAGCACGCCCTCGCCCTGGATAGTCGGCCCGAATATCTCGCTCACACGGATTGCGGGATGCATGTCGGTCACGGACGGTATTCCGCCCAAGTTTTCGGTGTTTCGCTAACGCGCACGGCCGCGGTCTGCGGCAGACGTGCCTTGCACCATTCATAGAAATGTCTGGCCAGGCATTCCGCCGTGACCTTCTCATGTCCCAGCACGTCGTTGAGGTGCCGATGGTCGAAGCTCTCGTCAATGTAGCGTTTGAGCGGCGCCAGA
>NZ_RZRK01000194.1:0-8814 GCF_003997835.1 Mesorhizobium sp. M7A.F.Ca.CA.004.12.1.1 | reverse complement strand
ATGGTGCTCAAATAGGCGTCATCGATGAGGACTTGAATGGCTGATTTTGCATAGCAATGATGCAAATGCTGCATTGCAGCATTAAGCTTCTGTTCATCTTGTAGGCAGCGAGGCGCTGACCTCGCTCGCTGTCAGCCGACGTCGAGCACGATCTTGCCGATGTGTTCGCCGTCCTCCATCCGCTCATGCGCCCGCCAGGCTTCGCTGAGCGGGAAGATCATGTCCATGACAGGAGCAACCTTGCGCGTGCCGAGCAACGGCCACACCTGCGCTTCCAGCGCCGCCGCGATCGCCGCCTTGAACTCGACGGTGCGCGGCCTCAGCGTCGACCCGGTGTGGGTAAGCCGCTTGACCATGATTTTCGAAAAATCCGCGCTTGCGACAGCGCCGGCCTGCACGGCGATCTGGACGATCCGACCCTCGACCGCAGCGGCCTCATAGTTGCGCGCCACATAGTCGCCGCCGACCATGTCGAGGATGACGTTGGCGCCCTTGCCGTCCGTTGCCTCCTTGACCGCGGCGACGAAATCCGCCTCGCGATAGTTGATCGCCCGGTCTGCGCCGAGCTTCAGGCAGGCGTCGCATTTCTCCTTGCTGCCGGCGGTGGTGATGACATAGGCGCCGAAGGCCGAGGCAAGCTGGATCGCCGTCGCGCCGATGCCGGACGAGCCGCCATGGACGAGCAGCGTCTCGCCTTTCTTGAGGCCGCCACGCTCGAACACATTGTGCCAGACGGTGAAGTAGTTTTCCGGCACCGCCGCGGCTTCGGTATGGGTGAAGCCGGCGGGCAACGGCAGCACGCTCCCGGCATGCACCTTGACATATTCGGCATAGCCGCCGCCGGGCGTCAGCGCGCAGACGCGGTCGCCGATGCGCCAGCGCGATATGTCGTCGCCAAGGGCCGCCACTTCGCCCGACGCCTCGAGGCCCGGCAGGTCCGACGCGCCGGGCGGCGGCGGATAGGCGCCCTTGCGCTGCTGGATATCGGGCCGGTTGACGCCGGCGGCATGCACCTTGATCAGGATCTCGCCGGGGCCGGGCTGCGGCACGTCGCGTGTTTCCGGCTTCAGGACCCGAGGGCCACCCGGCTCCGAGATCGCGATGGCCGTCATCCTTGCCGGAATTTTCTGTCCGCTCGCCATGAGATTTCCCGTCTTTCCTCGCCGTTGTCCGATCGGCTGTTTGCATCGACGCCCCTGCCCTATGTATGCTGATTGCCAAATCAGGCAAATGGCCAATCTGGTCTTGGCGGAGGAGGAGCGACGATGGCGATCTTCGACGACGAACCCAAGAAGAAGTCACGCCCGCACGAGATCGGGCAGGACCTGTCACTGCTTTCCGTCAGCGACTTGACCGAGCGGATCGGTATCCTGCGCGACGAAATTGCCCGCCTGGAAGCCGAACTCAAGGCCAAGGACACCACCAAATCCGCGGCCGAAGCACTGTTCCGCCGCGGATAGGCGCGCTGGCGCAAAGCCCGCCGCCGAAAAGCCCGAATGCGGCTGTCTTCAGACCCAGCGTCCCCGCCAAACCTGAGCCGGATCAAACAATGTTCGCAACCTACCGACCGATCCTCTCGCTGCTTCGCGGCACCGCTTTCCTGCTCGCGGCATCTGGATTGCATGGACTGCTCTTGCCCCTGCGCGGTCAACTGGAAGGTTTCTCGACCGCATCGCTCGGCCTGATGGGCACGGCATGGGCCGGCGGCTTCGTCACCGGCTGCTTCTTCGCACCGCGCATCGTGCGCCGCGCAGGCCACGTTCGCGCCTTTGGCGCCTTTGCCGCATCCGGCGCCATCGTGGCGCTACTGACCGGGCTGATCATCGACGAATATGTCTGGATCCTGCTGCGCGCCTTCACCGGCTTCACCATGGCCGGTGCCTTCATGGTCATCGAAAGCTGGCTGAACGAGAAGGCCACCAACGAGAACCGCGGCACCGTCTTCGGCCTCTACATGATGGTCACTTATGCCTCGATCATGGGCGGGCAGATGATCGTCGCCGGCGGCGACGTGAAGTCCGCATCGCTGTTCATGATCACCGGCATCCTGTTTTGCCTATCGCTCATTCCGACGGCGGTCTCGACCGCCTCTCACCCCAAGCCGCTGCAGGATGTCTCACTTGATGTCAGAGGCCTTTATGCCAATTCGCCGGTGTCGGCGGTCGCTTGCGTGTTGATCGGCATCGCCAACGGCGCCTGGGGCACGCTTGGCGCCGTCTATGGCGCCCGCATCGGCATTTCCACGGCCGAGATCGCCCTGATGATGAGCCTTGTGGTCGTTGCCGGTGCCGCGATGCAGCTTCCGGCCGGGCGTCTCTCCGACAAGACCGACCGGCGTTTCGTGCTGGCGGGAGCGGCTTTCGGCGGGGCTTTGTTCGCGCTCTTGATCTTTCTGTTCGAGCCGCGCTCCGGCGTCTTCGTCATCGTCTTCACTGCCGCCTATGGCGCCTTCGCCTACACGCTCTATTCGATTGCCGTGGCGCATGCCAACGACCACGCGCGCTCGGAGGATTTCGTCAAGGTATCTGGCGGGCTGTTGCTGCTCTACGGCTTCGGCACGATGATTGGACCCTTGCTCGCCGCCGCTTTGATGGGCTGGATGCGCCCGGAAGGTCTGTTCTTGGCGACCGCCTTGGCGCATCTCTGCCTGGCAGGCTACACGCTGCTGCGCATCAGCCGCCGCGCGCCGGTGCCGATCGGCGATCGTGATGCCTTCAAGACGCAGCCGGCCGACCGTTCGGTCACCCCGGAAGCATTGCGGCTCGATCCCAGAAGAAAAGCAGAAGCAGACGGTTGAGATTCGAAAGGCTTTGCCTCACTAATACAGGCATGATGTTTTCCGACGCCTTCATGGCGATTGCCGATCCCAATCGGCGCCATCTTCTGGAAGAACTTCGCCGCGGCCCGAAAACCGTCACCGAACTGGCCGCCGGCTTGCCGGTCTCGCGCCCGGCTGTGTCGCAACATCTGAAAGTGCTGCTCGATGCCGGCCTGGTCCACGCCAAGCCGGAAGGAACAAGGCGCGTCTATACGGTAAGCGGCACCGGCTTCCTCAAACTCAACATCTGGCTCGATCAGTTCTGGGAAGCCTAACCCCGATCAACCGTTGTTGTAGGGGAAGAACTTGAAGTAGGGCTGCGCCTCCTCGATCACCCGGGCGAAGGCGGAGCGCTGCAGCAGCCGGTCATGGTAGCGTTTCACGGTCGGATACTTGTCGCCGAACGGCTCGACCTTGTTGGCATAGAACAGCGCCGGGGACGCTGCGCAATCGGCCATGGTGAAGGTGTCGCCCATCGCCCAGATCTTCGACTGCATGTCTTGTTCGATGATGGCATAGGAATTGCGAAGCTGGTCGCAGGCCTGCTCGACGCCGAACGGGTCAGTCTTGTCCTGCGGCCGCAACCGATCGCCGACGATCTTCTGCATCGGCTCCTGCACATAGAAATCATAGAAGCGGTCGGCTTGGCGAACGGCCAGCGCCAGGTCGATGTCGGCGGGAACGAGGTCGACCGGCCCCGGATAATGCGCGGCCAGATATTCGACAACAATGGTCGATTCCAGCACCGTGCGGTCGCGCGCATCGTCGCGCAGCGCCGGCATCTTGCCGGCCGGCGAAATCTTCAGGAAGGCCGCGCGCGACTGAGCATCGCCAAGATCGACGATGACAGGCTTGAACGGCGTGGCGTTCTCGTACAGCGCGATCAGCGGCTTCCAGCAGAAGGAGGCCAGCGGATGGAAATGAAGCGTCAGGGACATTTTTTGCTCGCCTGTTTCCTGGTTTATCGGTGGCCGGCGCCGGGCATGCTCGTCATAGGTAAACACTGCGGCAAGGATTGCTCGTCAAGGCCTGCTTTTGCCGCTTCAAGCGGCGTGGGCGACGATGCCGGCAACAATCATATCCCAGTCGTTTGGATGCAGCTCGTGGCCGCCACCTTCGATCCGGATGATTTTCGCGCCGGTGACCGCCTTCCCCAGCGCCTCGCCATGTTCGACCGGAAAGATCGGATCGGCCGTGCCGTGGATGACCAGCAGCGGCGCCGTCATTTCATGCAAGCGGCCTTTCCACGCGTCGCCGCCCCTGAGCATGAAATGGTTGGTCGCGCTCAGGAAGCCGCCGGAGCGGTCGTGATCCTGCTCGACAAAGGCACGCATCCGGGCCTCGTCGAATGGATGTGCGACGCTGGCGATCGCCCGCGCATCCCTGACGATGAAATCGACCACCTGGCCACGGTCCGACCAATCGACTTTGGCGCCCTCGGCCGAATGCTCGATATAGGCATCGCTCGTCTGCGGCAGGTGCGAAGTGTCGGTTCCCACGGGCGTGCTGCTGATGACGGTCAGCGATGCGACACGGGACGGGTGTTCCAACGCCACAAGCTGCGCGATCATGCCGCCCATCGACATGCCGACGACATTCGCCTTGCCGATACCGTGGTCGTCGAGAACGCGCATTGCATCGTCGGCCATATCATCGAACGTGTAGGGCGGCTCTCCCGGCTTGTATTTGGTCGAACGGCCGGTATCGCGATTGTCGTAGCGGATCACGAACAGGCCGGCATCGGCCAGTTCCCGGCAAAACGCCTCCGGCCACCACAGCATCGAGGCCATCGCTCCCATGATCAGCAACAGCGGCGGGTTCGCCGGATCGCCAAAGGTTTCGGATATGATTTCGGGGCGTTCGGTCGTCGTCACGGTGCGGCCTCCTCTCCTGCAATACTGATTGCATTTTGCAATCGGTTGCACGATAATAAAACTGATACGACAATGCAACTGGTTTTGGAGAAAAAATCTCATGAGCATGGATCGCCGGTCCGGATGTCCGATCAACCTGTCGCTGGAAGTGTTCGGCGATCGCTGGAGTCTGATCATCCTTCGCGACATGATCTTCGGCGGCAGGCGTCATTTTCGCGAGCTGCTCAACGGATCGATGGAAGGCATCGCCTCCAACATCCTCGCCGATCGGCTGAAGCGGCTGATGGAACTGGGCATGCTGACCAAAGCCGACGACCCCTCGCACAAGCAGAAGGCGATCTACAGCCTGACCGAAATGGCGATCACGCTGGTGCCGATCCTGGCCCATCTTGGCGCCTGGGGCCGCGTCTGGCTGCCGGTCAGCGAAGAACTCTCGATCCGCGCCGAACTTCTGGAAAAGGGCGGACAGCCGATGTGGGACAAATTCATGGACGAGTTGCGCCATGAACATCTCGGCAAGCCGCTCGATACCGCCTCGGGTCCTTCTGTCCGCGCCACCTTGCAGGCCGCCTATGAAGCCCTGGTTGCCAGCAAGGCTCTCGCCGCCGACTCTGCCGCTTGACCAACTTATTTTCCCGTTTGGGGGCCGGCTCTGCTAGAAGAAGCGGAAAATCACAATTCACGGGATTGGATAAGGTCTTGGTTGAGAACTCTCGGGATGCTGCCCGCGCACGCGCCGACCTGCGCTTCAAGAAGCAGGAAGAGGCGGCAACCGTCCGCCAGAAGGCGATGGCCGAATACGTCGCCGAGAGCGACGCCCGCCAGGCCAAGACCAACAAGCTGCGGGCGCTGCGTCTCGCCAAGGAAGCCGAAGACCTCGCCAACGCGCCAGCGGAACCTGCCAAGAAGCCGGCCCGCGCCAAGAAAAAATGACCTGAAGCCGCACAGGCACCAACTCCTATCCGGAGGCTGTGACGGTCGCTTCCTTCCCACCTCTTCACGCGAAGCAATTTCAACCGAAACCGGGATGTTATCTCGCCCGTCGACGGTCGATGATCGACGCCTTTCAGACAGGAGACCGCCATGACCGCACTGCCGCTCGAAAAAGCCAGGCAAATCATCGATGCCGCCTTTGCCAAGGGCTCCGATCTCAAGCTTAAGCCGCTTGGCGTCTCGGTGCTCGACGCCGGCGGGCATCTGGTCGCCTTCCAGCGCCAGGACGGCGCCTCGTTCCTGCGCCCGCAAATGTCGGCCGGCAAGGCCTATGGTGCGCTCGCCATCGGCATGGGCTCGCGCAAAGTCGAGGCTTTCGCCAAGGAGCGCCCGCACCTCGTCGCCGGCATCTCGGACGTCTCTGGCGGACGCGTGCTGCCGGTCGTCGGCGGCGTGCTGATCCGCGACAAGGCCGGAGCCATCCTCGGCGCCGTCGGCATTTCAGGTGACACGTCGGACAATGACGAAGCCGCGGCCATCGCCGGCATCGAGGCCGCCGGCTTCACCGCCGATCCGGGCTGAGCGTCGGGGACGTTACGGGCGTTTCCGACAACTGTCAGCGCAAGCGCCCGTCAAACTTCCGCCTTCCGCGCTGGGGACCTAATTCAGATTGATGTCCCGGCTGGCCGATCGCATCGACACCGCGAATCCGGCCAGCACATCGAACAGCGCGATGACCATCAGCGTGAAGAAGACGGAATGGGCGGCGCCCTTCACCAGCAGGAACTCGACCAGGAAGGCCACGAATACCAGCGTCGACAGAAGATGGTCCATGATCGAGGCATTGGTCGTGCGCACCGACTTCGCCATTTCGAGGAACAGGAAGACCAGCCCGATCAGTATCATCAGGTCGCCCAGCGTCATCGAGAACACGCCGCCCGACATCATACTGAAGGAGAAGACCTCGCTCGCCCACGGATCGTCACCGCTGCCGAAAATTCCCAGCAGTCCGAGGTTGTAGAGCACGAAAGGCACGATCAGCAGCGGAATGGCACCGAACATCTGGCGTCTCCATGTGGGGGCGATCCTTTGTAGAATGCGCCATGGCCACGTCGTCAAGATGTTTCGCCATCAGCGCTGAACACGGTCGAAGACCGCACGCAACAACCATGTCAGCCGGTTGCCGGCCGAAGGATTTGCAACGCCGGCGGTGCACGCCTCGAAATGCGCTGCCGTCCGGCCCAAACGCAAAAGGACCAGCCACCGGCCGGTCCTTATGGAAATTCAAACCTTTGAAAAAGCTGGTCTCAGCTTTCCTTGGGCGTCAACACCTGACGACCGCGATACATGCCGGTCTTCAGGTCGATATGATGCGGACGGCGCATTTCGCCGGAATTCTTGTCCTCGACATAGGTCGGGGCCTTGAGGGCGTCGGCCGAGCGGCGCATGCCGCGCTTGGACGGAGAGGTTTTACGTTTCGGAACGGCCACGGATATGCTCCACTACATGGTCAAAAGCCCCGCCCGCCCTCGTGAAAGGGCCATGTCGGGGCCTAAATCTGAGAAAGTCGGGTGCCTATACACGCCCTGTGCCGTTTTGGCCAGCACTGGCGCGAATTTTTTTGGATCGGCTAGCGGAGACAACCGACATAGGCGCCGGAGCGGCCGGCGCGCCGCTCGATCAGATTGGCGAGCCGCCTCAAGCCAGGCCCGGGTTTGGCCGGATTGCGGGCGATCGGATTTGGCAAGGAAACCGCAAGCAAGGCGGCCTGCCGTCGCGACAGCTGTTTTGCCGAAACGCCAAAATGGTGCTGTGCCGCGGCCTCGATGCCGTAGATGCCCGGCCCCCACTCGGCGATGTTGAGGTAGATTTCCATGATGCGCCGTTTCGACATCACCGCATCGAAATAGACGGCCAGCGGCAATTCGACCACCTTGCGCACCGAGCCCAGCGGCCGCGACCACAGAAACAGGTTCTTTACCGTCTGCATGGTGATGGTCGAGGCACCGCGCGTCGCTTCGCCGGCCAGCGCGTCGTCGACGACGCCTCTCAGCTCGCCGAGATCGACGCCACGATGAAAGCAGAACTGCCCATCCTCCGACATGATGACGGAATTGGCCAGCACCGGCGACACGTCGTCGATCGACACCCAGCGGCGGTCGTAACCGGAGAACGTCGCCAGATCCTTCAACATCAGCGTCGAGACAGGATGCACGAAGAACGGCAGGTAGAGAAAGGTCAGCACGACCGGAATCAAAGCCAGCACCGCGGCCACGACGATGCCGCGCCGGACCCAGCGTTTGAGACCGCGGCGATTTACGCCTCGCGATCTCGTCGCCATGTCCAGCTTTTCGGTTTCATGATCGACGATCGGTTCCGCCAAGCCGCCCAACCCGTGCCAGAGAGCTCGTTTTGAAACGCGCTCCTGTGAGTCATGTGACGGTGTTTTCGAGAACCGGAGCGGAGCGTACATTAGAGTACGCAAGCACCGGAAGCGCAGAAAACGCCCTCAGATGACCGCAGGAGCAGAGTTTCCAAACGGGCTCATACTGCTCCGGCATAATGGCGCTTGCCTTCTTGCGCAACGTCTGAGTGTCGGCTACCGGTCCCGGCCATGACGAATGACGACCAAATGGCGTTCGAAATGGCGCTCATCCGACGCGCTGCCGCCGTCGAGGTGCTGCTGCGGCGGCTGCTCGACGACCGCGCGCTTTCGGGCGAGATCGCCCGGCCTGAGCGGTTGATGGCAGCCATGCGGCACGGCGTGCTGAACGGCGGCAAGCGCCTGCGGCCCTTCCTGGTCATGGAAAGTGCCGCCCTTTTTTCCGCCGATGGCGAGGCGACACTGCGTGTCGCCGCCGCACTTGAATGCGTGCATTGCTATTCGCTGATACACGACGACCTGCCCGCCATGGACGACGATGACCTGCGTCGTGGCCAGCCGACCGTGCACAGAGCCTTCGACGAGGCGACCGCCATCCTGGCTGGCGATGCCTTGCTGACGCTGGCCTTCGACGTCATCGCCGGCGAGGCGACCGCCCTGCCCGCGGAGCGGCGGGCGGCCCTGGTGCTGGCGCTGGCCCGCGCCGCCGGACCCGGCGGCATGGTCGGCGGCCAGAAGCTCGACCTCGAAGCCGAACAGACGCCGCCGGACGAGGCCGGCATCATCCGGCTGCAGGCGATGAAGAC
>NZ_RZRK01000193.1:0-8815 GCF_003997835.1 Mesorhizobium sp. M7A.F.Ca.CA.004.12.1.1 | reverse complement strand
CGGTCGAGGAACAAGAAAGCATGCGCCGTATCGTGACATCAGACGACATTGCCCGGGGGCTCGACGCGCTTTGCGTGATCGACCCGCGCCTGGAAAAGGTGCGCGGCATGGCCGGCGAGGTGCCGCTGCGGCTGTCCGAGCCGGGGTTTCGAAGCCTGGCGTCGATCGTCGTCTCGCAGCAAGTGTCCCGCGCCAGTGCCGATGCCATCTTCGGCCGGCTGACCAAGCTCGTCGATCCGCTGACGCCGCAGGCGATCCTGGCCGCCGGCGAGGACATGTTTCGCGAAGCCGGCCTGTCGCGGCCCAAACAGCGCGGCCTGATCGCTGTTGCCCAGGCCGTGGTCGACGGCCTCGACCTTCATCACCTCTGTTCGCTCGATGCCGAGGAGGCGATCACGACGATGACGGCGGTGTCCGGCATCGGTCCGTGGACAGCGGAAGTGTATCTCTTATTCGCCGCCGGGCATCCCGACATCTTCCCCGCGCGCGACGTCGCGCTGCAGAGCGCGGTCGGCCACGCGCTCGGCATCGAGCCGCGTCCGCCGGAGAAAACCCTGATCGCATTGGCCGAATCATGGAGCCCGTGGCGAGGTGTCGCATCACGGCTTTTCTGGTCCTATTATCGCGAAACCAGAGGGCGGGACGCCGCGCCGCCGGCCTGAATCCGCAAAAAATCATAAAAATCATGCATTTTTGGCGCTTAGGCGACGCGACAATCCGCTTCACATCCCTGTCATGTCGGGCTTACAGTATCCGCGCCGTTCGGGTCTAGAACCAAGGAGGTGAACACGTGACGGTTGCCGTATCTCCGGATGGGCTTCCAGCACTGGTGCTGAATGCGGATTACCGTCCGCTCAGCTATTACCCCTTGTCGCTCTGGTCGTGGCAGGATGCCATCAAGGCGGTGTTCCTCGACCGGGTGAACATCGTCGCCGAATACGAGCACGCCGTCTCCTCGCCGACCTTCTCGATGAAGCTGCCGAGCGTGGTCAGCCTGAAGGCCTATGTGAAGCCCTCCAGGCACCCGGCCTTCACCCGCTTCAACGTCTTCCTGCGCGATCGCTTCCAGTGCCAGTATTGCGGCACGCCTGAGGATCTGACCTTCGATCACGTCATCCCCCGCCATCGCGGCGGCGCGACGACATGGGAGAATGTCGTTGCCGCCTGCTCGCCCTGCAATTTGAGGAAGGGCGGCATGATGCCCGCGCATGCCAAGATGTGGCCGCTGCAGAAGCCTTTCCAGCCGACGGTGCACGATCTGCACAACAATGGCCGCCTGTTCCCGCCCAACCATCTGCATGAGAGCTGGATGGATTATCTGTACTGGGATGTCGAACTCGAACCCTGAGATCGTTCGAGAATTCGGGAGGCTGGCCGTCTGGAGCAATTGTCTGCGCTTCCGCCTACCAGACCATGATATCCGACACTCCCCGGTATCGGACCAGTTCGGTCGTGCTCACTTATCAGCGGCTTCGCGCTTAAGGACCGGCTTCCCCCACTCCGTCGCTGCTTCGCAGCGCCACCTCTCCCCCCTCCGGAGGGAGAGGAAGGGAGCCTCTCTCGGAGGAGCGCTGGCTACAACAGGTTCGCGCCCCTTCCTCTACCCCGTCGATCGGGGGAGAGGTGGCTCGGCGACGCCGAGACGGAGTGGGGGTCGACCTGGCTCGGACGTCGAAGCCGCGCCACCCGAGTCAGCCCGACGAATTTTTGCGCGAACCCTGCGTCGCGCTGCTCAATCAGTCGCGGGTGAGGGCGCCGCGGAAGGCGACGGCGGCGAGGATCAGGCTGGCGATGGCGTTCCAGCCGGCCAGGGACAGGCCAAGGATGCGCAAGGCGGCTTTGTCGCAGGACGGCGGCACGAATTTGTCGAGCGCGTCGAGCACGCCCTTGCCGCCGGTGTCGACCGGCCCGGCGCCTGCGGTACAATCGGTCGGGCCGGCCCACCACTGCCATTCGACGCCGGAGTGGTAGACGCCGAGATAGAGGCCGTAGAGCATCAGGATGCCGCCGACGGCCAGCAGGCCGCGCGTCAGCCAACTGGGTGCGTGCAGCATCGACGCAATCACCGCCAGCACCATCAGCGGCACGCCGACATAGTAGGGCGTGCGCTGTTCGAGGCAGAGGTGGCAGGGGATATAGCCGCCGAGATACTGGAAGCCGAGCGCCGAGCCAACGGTGGCGGCCATGGCGACGGCGAGGAACAAGGCGGTCAGCGTGCGCTGGCGTCCGGTGTCGGCATTCATGGTCGCTGTCATTTCAATCAGTCCGTCCGGCTCGCAATGGTTCTGTTCAGAACGCGTATTTGACCAGGATATAGAGCAAAATCAGGGCAGCCGCGCCGGCGCCGGCGATGAGGCCGAGGCGCTTTTCGATGAATTCGCGGATCGGTTCGCCATAATGGCGCAGCAGCCAGGCGAGCAGCAGGAAACGGCCACCGCGGGCTACGATCGCCAGCACCACGAACAACAGCAAATTGACGCCGATGACGCCGGACAGGATCGTCACCACCTTGATCGGCGGCAGGTGGGCAGCGCCCGACGTGATCAGCATCAGGACGATGAAGCCGATGCCTGCCCCTGCGCGCAGCGCTTCGAACTCGTCGTACTTGCCGTAGAATTCGAGGATCGGCCTCGCCACCGCGTCATAGGCGTAGTGGCCGATGAACCAGCCGGCGATGCCGCCCAGCACCGAGGCGACGGTGGCGATCAGCGCATAGCGGTAGGCGCGATCCGGCCGCGACAGCGCCATCGGCAGATAGAGCACGTCGGCCGGCACCAGGAACACCGAGCTTTCGACGAAGGCGATGAAGGCCAGCCACCATTCGGCGGATTTGCGGGCCGCCAGCGACAAGGTCCAGTCGTAAAGTCCGCGAAGCATCGGCACTCCTAATGCGTGTCGTTCCATTGCGCAGGCAGGTTGGGGTTAACGGCATGCACGCAACAAAGACCCAGAGCACGCCATCCGTCCCCGCAGACGTGCCGCGCTTTGATGCGCCGCCTGTCTAGAAAGATTTTCCGCGCTGCACAATGGCAGCCCCCTCACGAAATCGAAAGGCGCAGTTTGGTCGCATCTTGAGGGCGCCGGAGAATTGGCCAGTTGACGAACAGCCCTCCAACCGTATAGTCCCGCGCCATCCAGGCCGCCCGGCCTGAGCCCCTATGGCGGAATTGGTAGACGCGCTCGACTCAAAATCGAGTTCCGCAAGGAGTGCTGGTTCGATTCCGGCTAGGGGCACCATCCTTCACTCTTCGAGCTTCGGGTGGGACAATTTAGCCTGTGTTTGTTTTGGGATCCGCTTGTGCGCGGCAGCGCCGGCGTTGCGTTCCCGGTTGGCCTTTTGGTGTATCGTGGTCTGCTGTTTCCCATGCTAACGCTTGCCGGCCCTTGTTCGCCTGCAAGTGCCCCTTCAGGCTGATCGGCGCTTTTCGCTCAACAAAACTCGCAGATGCGGTAACGCCGCATGCGCCACCGCCTTGGGTGGTTGCGTGAACATGCAAGGCGGTTCCGCAGCGCCTAGAAGGCAGGTCTTTTGCCAATCCAATGTAATGGACCAACAACCGCCGCAGACACGCGGGGCAATATTGATATTGTTCGGGTAGGCGTAATAGCCGATCGGCGTTGGACCGAAAACGACACAACACGGCGTCCCTACACAGCTTGCGATATGAACAAGCCCTCCCTCCATGTCGAAATGCATGGACGAGTTCGCAAGAACGGAGGTGATTTGCGGCTGTGTTGTCTTGGAAGAAAGGTTGTAGTCGGCCGAACTGAGGGTGCCTCCTACCACGCCGACTTGGACAACCGGAAGATCCGGCAACTGCGCCTTCACCTCTTTCACGACATCATCCAAGAACGGATAATCTCGCGTAGCTCGAGGGCGACCCGACTCCTCGCTGAAGGAATTATGGACGGTAATGTAGGGTTTATGGTCCAGTCCCAAGCTTTGAACCAAGGACGCATCCTCAGGTAACGGATATTGATGGCCGCCAAAGGGCACACCGCTGACATGGTTCAGAAAGGTGTCTCGCCTCACGTTCTGAAATTGGGCTACAAGTGCTGGATGGAAGTCCAAATGAGGATGCGCATCGATCGCATGCGAAAACATCTTCCGATAGGGTGCGATGCTTTGCAGCATTGCTGAAAGCGCCGGCCACCGTTCGGCAGCGGCAGAACTCATGTGCACAAGATCTACGGTGTGTGTGAGCTGCAGGACAAGAAGATATCGATGCGTGACCCACGTAAATACGCGTTTCGGAGCTTCAATGAAAGTTACATCCGGGAGAGGCTCGTAGAGCCAGCCCATTCCGCCCGTTACGGAATAGACGTCGATCTTTGCGCGGCCAAAGTGGCTCAGCAGATCGCGAATAAACCGGACGGCCACGATATGGTCGCCCATGCCGCCTGTTACACGAATGGCAATGCTGTCTCGTCGTTCTACGTTGATCGCTAGATGAAGTGCTAACGCCGCATTCTTGAAGCCGTTGCGCGTCCTGCGTGAGAAGCGCGTAAGGCCTCGATCTTGCCTACTCATGGCGATTCCTAAGCTTTGACGTTGAACATTCTTCCAGACGGTATCTACGCCGCCGCCGCTCCAGATGCTATCCAAGGGCATGGAGCGCTCGGCGATGCAATGATCGAGCCGGGACTGATGGCGAGGAGACCTGCGGCAGCCATTTCATTTTTCATGGCTCGGAATCCTCGCTCTGGCAGGGATCAAGACGCTTGCTGAGGGCATCCACAGACAGGACAACCGTTGGAATGCACTCGACGTTTCGACGGCCTCGAGTTCGGTGTGCCAGAAGGGCGGCGGCGTCATGCCGATCACCAACACGTCCGTCGGCTCGGCGTGGCCACCTGCGTACCGATATGCCTCAGCAGGCGGTCAAGACGCTTTGCGCGTCCCGCCGGTGGGGCCGCCGTCATTGGCCGCGCCGATCTCGCCAGCCGCCAGCAATTCGTCGAATGTCCGTTCGAGATCGGCATTGTCATCGGCTGCCGGTCCGCTGGGGGGATCCTGGCGTGTCAGCGTTTCCAGCCTTTGATGAAGCTGGCGGTTTTCATCGCGGCAACGGGCATGCGCGAGTTCGTCGGTCATGCCGCGCAAGCGGAGATCGGCGAGTTGGACCTTCACCGCGCCATAGTCTCGGCGCGCCGCGTCGCGCTCCTGGCGCAACGTCGCGATCTCGGCTTCCGAGGTTTGGCCCCGATACTCGGCCACGTCCTCGGCGCGCTGCCCGACCCTCGGCGTTGCGCGGACCACGCTTTGATCGGCGGCGCTGCGCTGGAGCGAGCGCAACCTCTTTTCAAGTTCGACGGCCCGCTCCTGCGCGGCGGCGGCGCAATCGCCGAGAACGCCGCGCTGATGCTCGAGCGTGGACAGCCGCACCTGCAGGTCCTGCTGCACCAGCATCTGCGCAGACAGTTTGCCGGTCAGTCTTTCGTTGTGGAGCTGGTAATCCGCGACCTTGGAACGAAGCAGCATGGCGGCCTGTTGCAAGCTGGCGAGCCGCGATGCAACGTCCTCACGCGCCTGCTCTGCGGCTTGCCTGGCGATGATCTCGTCGCGAAATTGCCCCGACACGCGCGCCAGGTTCCGGCCCAGACGCTCGACCTCGACATTCGCTTCGAGGAACCGCGTTGCGCGCTGGCCGGCATGCCTGTCCGCTTGCGCAATGGTCTGCCGTGCCCTGTTGAGTTGGACTTCCAGGTCGGCAATGGTCTTGCTCGCGATCGATAGCTCGCGCGATTTTCGCCCAAGCTCTTTCGAGGTGCGATCCTGCAAGCGCTGCAGCTTCGCCACCTCTTCCTGCAATTCCCATTTGTCGGTATCGGGAGCGTCGGCATCGTGCGTTTGCGCATCAAGCCTGCCCACATCGTGGTCAACCAACGACCACGCCGAGTCGTCACCGGCACGTGGATCCAGCCTGTCGTTGGACAAGGGCGAGGAGCCGCGCATGGCGCGGGCCTGGCTCGAGCCCGTCCGGGCCGAAGTCGAGCCGAGGGAGGCGGCCAGCGTGTCTGACTGGGCCAATCCGGTCACGGGCTCCTCTTCGAAGAGAGGCAAAGCTTGATACGTTGCGGCTCGAATGCTTCGAATCAGTTCGTCGAAGTCTTCGTCGGCCCTTCGGACAACGGCGCTATCCTCCGCACTGATGTGCCGGGCGCCGTTGGCCTCATGATTCAGCGACATTTCTCTCTCATCGCTACCGAATCACTAGATTATCGTGAATTAAGAACAAGAATGCGAGTAGGTTTTATCGGCTTTCACTGGAAATTTCTGCGAGAAATCTCGTTTTTTTATAAGCAGAGATCAATATTCGCGTTTGCCTGCTGGCAACCGAAGTAAACTCCCGGTCACCCACCCGTCAAATATTGCAGCGAAGATGTGCCATTCTCCAGAACCGCACCCTGCCTTTTCTCAGCGCCGCCCCAACAGGCTCTTCATGCGGTTGCGCAGCAGGCGGGCCATGTTGCGGGTCTCGCGGTAGAGGTGCAGTTGCGAGGCGGCCTGGCGGGTGAGGCGGTCGGCATCCGGCGCCAGGCCGATCACCAGCGTGCCCATCGGCTTGCGCTCCGCCCATAGCCGGCTCATCACCGGATGGTCGGGCACCGCGCAGGAATCGGTCATCATGATGTTGGGATCGTCGAGATGCTGCCTGGTCACCTCGATCATCAGCAGCGTGCCGGGCGAATAGCTGGCCAGCGTCTCGTCATAGGCCGTCTTCCAGGTATAGGCGATGCCGGCTTCGACGAAGACGATCAGGCAGGCGATGGTGCGGCCGTCGAGCGTCAGCGAATGGATGCGGCACATGTCCTGTTCGGCCAGCCGGTGCACGGCTTCGCGGGCGAAGGCGGCGCGGAAGCGGTCGATCGCCATGGCGGTGCGTTCGCGGCCTTTCCAGCCGGCCGCTTCCAGCGACAGGAAGCCTTCGATGGCATGGCGGATGTCTTCGGGGCCGCGCGCCACGACATGCTCAAGCTTGCCAAGGTCGCCAAGGCGCCGCTTCAGGCGGCGGAACTCGCGATAATGGTGCGCGCGCAGCGAGGCCTTCAGATAATCATCTCCATCGAGCTCGCTCTCCAGCGCCGGGCGCTGGATCTGGCCGGTGGTGACCAGCGTCAGGCCGCGCGCCTCGGCCACGGTGGCAAGCAGGCTCGCCACCGGGCCATCGAGCCGGACATCGGCCAGGACGAAGACTTTCGGCAGCTTGAGGTGCGGGCGCGACAGCATCGAGAAGAAGTCTTCGACGACGCCGACCGGATCGTCGCGGTCGACCAGCGGCGTGCCGAGCGGACCGAACGGGCTCGACCATGTGCGCATGACCGGCACGCCGAGCGGCACCACCGGCCGTTCCACCGAGAACGGCACCAGAAGGCGCAGCCGGTTGCGGTATTCGTCGCCGTCGCGGATGACCGCCAGCCGCACCTCGCGGTCCTCCAGCCGCGGCATGGCGGGCGCCAGGAAACGCGGGTTGAAGAACACGTTGGGCTCGACCGTGCGGGCGCAGAGATAATCCAGCTCCTCGACCAGGTCGAAGCCGGCCGATGCCGGATAGATGGCGAGCTTGCGCTCGGGCCGGTTGTTGGCGAGGATTTCAATGTGAGCGGGGTCGGCGTCGCGGGTCAGTCCGGCAAGGCCAGACACCATCGCGCCGGCAGTGCCGCCGCTGGTTTCCTCAAGCAACGGGATGGCAGCCATCACGCGGCTCCTTTCGGGGCTAAGAAGATGAGCATGGCGATGCCGAGCTTGCGCCACACCGTGAAGGAGAGCGCGCCGGCTTCGAAGATCATGGCAAAGGCGGTGGCCATTGCCGCGCCCCACAGGCCGAACATCGGGATGAGCACCACATTGAGGGCGATGTTGAAGGCCAGCGTCATGGCATAGACGGCAGCACAGATGTTCTGGTTGCCGCTCATCGTCAGCAGGCTTTCGCAGGGGCCGACGGCGGCCCGCGCCACGACGCCGAAGACAAGCAGGAACAGCAACGGATAGCCTGATGTGAATTCAGGGCCGAACAGCACCAGCATCGGCTCGCCGAGCGCCAGCACCAGCAGTGCCATCAAGAGCGATGGCCAGAACGTCCACGACACCGTCTCGCGGGCGAAGGCGGCAAGCCTTTGCGGGTCGCCATGGGTGAACTGCGCATAGCGCTGGGCAACGCCGGCCTTGACGGCGAAGTAGACGAAATGCACCAGCGCCAGCGTCTTCACGGTGGCGAAATAAACGGCGACGTCGTTGGGATCCATATAGGCGCCGACCATCAGCACATCGGCATTGGTGAGCAGGAAGAAGAAGCTCTCGACCAGGAAGATCGGCAGCGAGACGACGAACCATTGCGCGAAATGGACCTTTATCGGCCCCGCCGGGATCTGCCGTTCCATGCGCTGGGTGACACCGACGAGTTGTCCCAGCGTGGTGGCGTAGGTGGCGGCGATCGAGGCGAAGATGGCGGTCCTGGCATCGGGTGCGTAGCCCACGAACAGCATCAGCGCCATGAACAGCAGGATCAGCACGGGCCGCACCAGATAGGTCGGCGACAGGGCAAACAGCGCCCAGCTGTTGGCGCGTGCCAGGCCCGACAAAAGGTCGGACATGGCGATCATCGGCAGGCAGATGACGCCGAGGATGAACGGGATCACATAGTAGTTCTCGATCCAGGGTGCCGCCAGCCAGACGCCGAGCGCGCCGAGCCCGGCAATCAGCGTGGAGGCGATCAGCACGAACAGACGGCTGGCTAGCACGATGCCGCGCAGTTCGTCCATCAAGCCGCGCTCGCGATATTCGGGAATGTAGCGGATGACCGAGGTGTGGAAG
>NZ_RZRK01000192.1:0-8819 GCF_003997835.1 Mesorhizobium sp. M7A.F.Ca.CA.004.12.1.1 | reverse complement strand
GCTACCGCTTCACCGTCGAAAGCGAAGTGGTCGGCGGACAGCAGCTTGGCCGCACCCTTGGCTTTCCAACCGCGAATATGAGGCTGTCGGCTGAAGCCGCACTCAAGGAGGGCATCTATGCCGTCCGCTTCCGCCGCGCCGACGGCACGCTTCACGACGGCGTCGCCAGCTTCGGCCGGCGCCCGACCGTCAATGACAATGGCACGCCGCTGCTGGAAACCTTCGTCTTCGACTTCTCCGAAGACCTCTATGGCGAGGTCTGTCAGGTTTCCTTCTTCGGTTTCCTGCGCCCGGAGGTGAAGTTCGATGGGCTCGACGCGCTGGTCGCGCAGATGAAACGCGATGAAGCCGAGGCACGCGCGCTGCTCGCCGGCGTCAGGCCGCTCTCCGAGCTCGACGCGGCCATGGCTTTTTGAGCCAGGCGTGATGCCGGCTACTTCTTGAATGCCAGGCCGACGGCGATGAAGGTCCAGCCCTGGAAGATCAGGTCGATCGCCAGGAACAGCCCGAGCACCCACAGGCTGTTGACCGGCCAGCCCATCGCGATGATCAGGCCTGCAAGCGCGCTGATGGCACCGGCAGCGACGAGCCAGCCCCAGCCGCGTTCCGGCCGATGGCTGTAGCCGACCCAGGCCCTGAGCACCCCTGACGCGACCAGCGCGATCGCCAGCAGGAACGTCAGCACCGCCGAGGCAAGCAGCGGATTGCCGAAAGCGAAGAAGCCGGCAACGGCGTACAGCAGTCCGCTGAGCAGCCAATAGAAGAACCGGCTCCAGGTCTTGACGCCGAACGCGTGCACGATCTCGATTATGCCCGCCATCAGCATCAGCCATCCCACGACGTAGACGGAAGCCACTGTGGCGACGAACAGATTGGCGAAGGCAATGCCGCCGAAGATGAGCAGCAGCACACCGAGCGCGACAAACCATCCCCATTTTGTCCGTGTCTGTTCGAGCGCGATTTTCAAGGCGTCGCCATGCAGGGTCATTGTCGCGGTCTCCATCGAGGGCTGCGGAATACTGCGGATGGAAGGTAATCCGGGCACGGGCCAACGTCCAGTCGATGACCGGCAGCGGGACCGCTGCAAAAGCGCGAGCGTATGTCTCGGGTTTAAATCAAATTTTACCAAAGGGCCGTCAAAGCTGTCATCGGTAATCGTGTGTGTCGTGTTAGTGGAGTGGCCATGAGTCCGGTCGGAAGAATCTCTCTGGTGTTGGCCGCTGCGGTGCTGGGCGGAGCGGGCACTGCCCATGCGGGCGAGGGCAGCTGGCTGTCCGGCGACTGGTATCTGACCGTAGGTGCCACCGGCATGGTGGCGCCGAATTTCGAGGGCGGCAAAAAGTACCTGCTCAGCGCCTCGCCGATCATTTCGCTGGGCAAGGCCGGACCGGCGGCCCGCTTTGTCTCGCGCAACGACAACATCTCGCTGGCGCTGGTCGATGATGGCGGTTTCCGCGCCGGCCTGACCGGCAAGTTCCTATTTTCCCGCGATGATGACAACGCCGATGAGCTGAAGGGCCTCGATCCGGTGCGCTGGGGCGGGGAAGTCGGCGGCTTCTTCGAATTCTATCCGACCGACTGGCTGCGCGCCCGCGCCGAGCTGCGCCACGGCATTCGCGCTCACAACGGCTTTGTCGCCGACATCGCCGCCGACGCCTTTTACGATGTGACGCCGACCGTCAGGATTTCGGGCGGTCCGCGTGTTTCCTTCGCCTCAGGCAATTATTTCGACGCCTATTACGGCGTCAACGCACAGGAAGCCGTGGCCTCGGGCTTGAGCGAATATCATCCCGGTGGCGGGCTGAAATCGACCGGCCTCGGCGGCGCCATAACCTGGAAGGTGACCGAGCCGATGACCGCCAGCCTGTTTGGCGAATATTCGCGCCTGATGGGACCGGCGGCCGATTCCAGCCTGGTCAAGGAGCGCGGCGACCGCAACCAGTTCATGATTGGCGTGTCGACCACCTACCGCTTCGATTTCACGATGTAGGTGAATCGAACGAGACGCTTTATTCCTGCCGTGGCTTCGGCTAAAAGCCCAGCCATGACCAGCTTTTCGCGCCTTTTCGCGATCGCGATACGAATTACAGGCCCGGTGTTCCGGGTGGCCTGAGCGCCGCCGGAGCCGCCGGGAGTTTCTGCGCGCCCCCTCGCGCTTTTTCCATAACATGATAGTTCACGCCCGAGCTTGTACGCCCGCCGGGCAATGCAAATGGCAGACCAATGACCGATACAACTGAAACGATCGACTATTCCAAAACGCTTTACCTGCCGCAGACGGATTTCCCGATGCGTGCCGGCTTGCCGGAGAAGGAGCCGCTGCTGGTCAAGCGCTGGCAGGACATGGATCTCTACCGCAAGCTGCGCGAGAGCGCTGCCGGCCGCACGAAATACGTGCTGCATGACGGGCCGCCCTACGCCAACGGCAACATCCATATCGGCCACGCGCTGAACAAGATCCTCAAGGATGTCATCACCCGCTCGTTCCAGATGCGCGGCTACGACTCGAACTATGTGCCCGGCTGGGACTGCCACGGCCTGCCGATCGAGTGGAAGATCGAGGAGCAGTACCGCGCCAAGGGCAAGAACAAGGACGAGGTGCCGGTCAACGAATTCCGCAAGGAATGCCGTGAGTTCGCCGCGGGTTGGATCGCTGTGCAGGGGGCCGAGTTCCAGCGCCTCGGCGTCATCGGCGATTTCAAGAACCCCTATACGACGATGGCTTTCCATGCCGAGGCGCGCATCGCCGGCGAGCTCTTGAAATTCGCCATGTCGGGCCAGCTCTATCGCGGCTCCAAGCCGGTGATGTGGAGCGTGGTCGAGCGCACGGCGCTGGCCGAGGCCGAGATCGAGTACCACGACTATGAGAGCGACACGATCTGGGCGAAGTTTCCGGTCGCCAGCTTGGCCCGCCCTGTCGATGGCGAGACCAAGCTGACGGAGGGCGCACTCGATCTGCTGCAGGCACATGTCGTCATCTGGACGACGACGCCATGGACGATCCCCGGCAACCGTGCCGTCAACTATTCGCCGCGCATCAACTATGGCCTCTATGAGGTCACGGCAGCCGAGAACGCATTCGGCCCGCAGTCGGGTGAAAAACTGATCTTTGCCGATGCGCTGGCCGAAGACTCCTCGGTCAAGGCCAAGGTCACCTTGAATCGTCTCCGCAGCGTTTCGGCGCAAGAGCTTGGAAGCCTTACGCTTTCGCATCCGCTCAAGGGTTTTTGCGGCGGCTACGACTTTGCCGTTCCGATGCTCGCCGGCGACCACGTCACCGACGATGCCGGCACCGGCTTCGTCCACACCGCGCCCGGCCACGGCCGCGAGGACTTTGACGCCTGGATGGATGCGGCGGTGGATCTGCGCGCACGCGGCATCGATCCCGCCATCCCGTTCACCGTCGACGACGGCGGTTTCTTCACCAAGGACGCGCCGGGTTTCGGCCCCGACCGGGAGGGTGGACCGGCGCGTGTCATCGACGACAACGGCAAGAAGGGCAACGCCAACCAGGCCGTCATCGACGAGCTGATCAAGCGCAACGCGCTGTTCGCGCGCGGCCGGCTGAAGCACAGCTACCCTCACTCCTGGCGGTCCAAGAAACCGATCATCTTTCGCAACACGCCGCAGTGGTTCGTCTACATGGACAAGGACCTCGGCGACGGCTCGACACTGCGCAGCCGGGCGCTCAAGGCCATTGACGACACCCGCTTCGTGCCCGCCGCCGGCCAGAACCGCATCCGCGCCATGATCGAGGAGCGGCCGGACTGGGTGCTGTCGCGCCAACGCGCCTGGGGCGTGCCGATCGCTGTCTTCGCCGATGCCGACGGCAATGTGCTGAAGGACGAAGCGGTCAACCAGCGCATCATGGACGCCTTCGAGCAGGAGGGCGCCGACGCCTGGTTCGCTGCTGATGCCAAGGAGCGTTTCCTTGGCAATCACGACGCTTCGAAGTGGAAGCAGGTGATGGACATCCTCGACGTCTGGTTCGATTCGGGCTCGACGCACGCCTTCACGCTGGAAGATCGTCCTGACCTGAAATGGCCGGCCGACGTCTATCTCGAAGGCTCCGACCAGCATCGCGGCTGGTTCCATTCGTCGCTGCTGGAAAGCTGCGGCACCAGGGGCAGGGCGCCTTACGACACCGTCGTCACCCATGGTTTCACCATGGACGAGGATGGCCGCAAGATGTCGAAGTCGCTGGGCAACACCGTGGTGCCGCAGGACGTCATCAAGCAGTCGGGCGCCGATATACTGCGTCTGTGGGTGGTGACGACCGACTACTGGGAGGACCAGCGGCTCGGCAAGAACGTGCTGCAGACCAACATCGACGCCTACCGCAAGCTGCGCAACACCATCCGCTGGATGCTGGGTACGCTTGCCCATGACGATGGCGAAGAGGTGCCGCTGGAGAAAATGCCGGAGCTGGAGCGGCTGATGCTGCACCGGCTGGCCGAGCTCGATGAGGTCGTGCGCTCGGGCTACGACGCCTTCGAATTCAAGCGCATCACCCGCATGCTGCTCGATTTCATGGTGGTCGAGCTGTCGGCGTTCTATTTCGACATCCGCAAGGACGCGCTCTACTGCGACGCGCCGTCGAGCCTGAAGCGCAAGGCTTCGGTGCAGGTGGTGCGCCATCTCTTCGATTGCCTGGTGAAATGGCTGGCGCCGATGCTGCCTTTCACCATGGAGGAGGCCTGGCTTGACCGTCATCCCGACGCCGTCTCGGTGCATCTCGACCAGTTCCCGCAAATCCCGGCGGACTGGAAGAACGAGGCGCTGGCGGAAAAGTGGCGCCAGGTGCGGCAGGTGCGGCGCGTCGTTACCGGCGCGCTGGAGATCGCGCGCGCCCAGAAGGTGATCGGATCGTCGCTGGAAGCGGTGCCGGTCGTCACAATCAACGACGCAGCGCTCGAAGCGGCGATTTCAGATGTCGACATGGCCGAGATGGCGATCACCAGCGATCTGGTCATCGCTCATGGCGAGGCACCGGCTGGTGCCTTCGCGATCGACGACGTCAAGGGTGTCGCCGTGGTGGTCGAGAAGGCCGAGGATCGTGGCCTGTTAAAATGTGCACGCTCCTGGCGCTACACCGCCGATGTTGGCCAGGATCCGGAATTCCCGGATGTTTCGGCCAGGGATGCGGCGGTGCTGCATGAATTGAAAGCGCTTGGCCGACTTTAACGGTTAGTCGGCTGGATCGGTGCACAAATGCCACGCCGGGCGGGCGAAAACCGCCCGCGCGTTGCCCTTAACGAGTGGTTGAGGTAAACACGCGAAACTCCGGAAGACAAATTGTCGCCGGATTTCCGTCGCAAGTGCTTGGACGATGGGGACCGGCCACAAGCTGGTGGCAATCGAGAGGCTGTCTAGAGTGGGACTTTTTGGCATGACCGAGAGATATAATGCGCGCTTGGCGCTGCTGGCGCCGCTTGTCGCGTCGGGCCTCGCTTTGTCGGGCTGCATGGGCTCTCCGACCTACGGCACCGACAAGACCGCCGGCGAACAACTGGCCGGCGATATTTCGGGCGCTTTTTCATTCGCGCCGAAGCGCAAGGAACAGATCGACTACAAGCCGCGTCCGACGCTCGTGAAGCCGGCGCCAGGCCAGAAGGAAGCGCTGCCGGCCCCGCAGGACAGCATCGAGACGGCGAGCGCCGAATGGCCCGAATCGCCCGAGCAGCGCCGCGCCCGCTTGCGCGCCGACGCCACCGCCCATCAGAACGACCCGGCCTATCAGTCGGAGATCATCGACGACGTGCAGACGGACCCGGCCTCGGTCAAGAGGGCGATGGCGGAGTCAGGGTCGAGCCACCCGCCGGCATGGACACCGGCCGATTCCGACAAGGGCCGTGCCGCCGAGATCCAGCGCCGCCTTGCCGACAGCAAGCAGGGCGATCCGAACACCCGCAAATATCTGAGCGAGCCTCCAGTGCAGTATCGTGTCGCGGCCGGCACGGCGCCGCAAGATCAGCTTGGCGAGGACGAGTACAAGAAGGAACGCCGCCTCAAGAAAGAGGCGGAAGGCAAGAAGGGCAGCGGCTGGTTCGACTGGATGCCGTCTCTGTAAGAACACCACGTTGTGTCGCCGGGCGTTGCGCCCGGTTCAGCCGCGCCGTTCCCGGAAAAATTCCTTGAGCAATAGACCCGCTTCGGTCTCGCCCATGCCCGGATAGATGTCGGGCGCGTGGTGGCAGGTCGGCGAGGCGAAAAAACGTACGCCATTGACCACGGCACCACCCTTGTCGTCGGCGGCGCCGAAATAAAGCCGGCGCAGCCGGGCAAAGGAAATGGCGCCGGCGCACATGGCGCAAGGTTCCAGCGTCACATAGAGATCATGGCCGGTCAGCCGCTCGGCCGACAGTTTGCGGCAAGCTTCGCGGATGACCAGCATCTCGGCATGCGCGGTCGGGTCGGCAAGTTCGCGTGTGCGGTTGCCGGCGCTGGCGACAACACCAGCGCCATTGGCGATGACGGCGCCGACCGGCACTTCGCCTCGCAAGGCGGCAGCCTCGGCCTCCTTCAGTGCCAGCGCCATGAAATCGGGCCGCTTCACGCGATTTCCACTCCGATTATCTCCTCGCCACCTGACGGAGCAAGTTCGTTTCGAATGAACCGCACTTGCTCCAGGCTTTTGATTTTCGTTTGTCTTTTTGGAAAAACCGGTCTCCACTTTTCCCTGACAAACTCCAGTGATCCTGTTATTGAGCGCAGGACCTCGAAAATCGGGACTCGGTTTTCGAAAATGATCATGCGCCACATCAAAAGTGCTACAGCGTTCGTTGCGCGCCCGAAAGGATGCGCCACGCTGTAGCAGCGCAAACGGATAAAGGCCACATGGACGACAACGACAAGAAATTCCGACCCAGGAACGGTCCGGCCAAGAGTGGGCCGAAAGCCGCGGGACCGCGCAGCCGTGATGGCGCCGCGGGCAAGGGCGGCAAGCCGTCCTTTGGCGCCAAGAAACCTTACGCACCGCGTGGCGATCGGCCGATGGCTGCCGATGGCGAGCGGCCGAAGCGCGATTTCAAGGGCGGGGACAAGCCTTTCAGCAAAGGCCCGCGTCCCGAAGGCAAGCCTTTTGAGAAGCGCGAAGGGCCGCGCAAGCCCTACGCACCGCGCGGCGACCGCCCGATGGCCGCCGAGGGTGAGCGCAAACCGTATGAGAAGCGCGAAGGACCACGCAAGCCCTACGCACCGCGCGGCGATCGCCCGGTGGCCGCCGAAGGCGAGCGCAAGCCTTTTGAAAAGCGCGAGGGGCCGCGCAAGCCTTATGCACCGCGCGGCGATCGCCCGGTGGCCGCCGAAGGCGAGCGCAAGCCCTATGAAAAGCGCGAGGGGCCGCGCAAGCCTTATGCACCGCGCGGCGACCGGCTGATGGCCGCCGAAGGCGAGCGCAAGCCCTATGAAAAGCGCGAGGGGCCGCGCAAGCCTTATGCGCCCCGTGGCGATCGCCCGGTGGCCGCCGAAGGCGAGCGCAAGCCCTATGAAAAGCGCGAGGGGCCGCGCAAGCCCTATGCACCGCGGGGCGACCGGCCGGCTGCGGCGGCAGCGGGCGGCGAAAAGCGTTTCGACCGTCCTAAGCGTGATTTCAGTGACCGCGCGCCGCGCGACGCCAGCGATCGGCCGAAGCGTGACTTCGTCGACCGCCCCAAGCGCGATTTCGGCGATCGCCCGAAGCGGGATTTCAACGATCGGCCGCAAGGCGCGTCAGGCGGCAGCTTCAAGCCGCGCCCGCGTCCCGCCGAGGGCGCGGAAGAGGCAGGCGAGCGCATCGCCAAGCGGCTGGCCCGCGCCGGCCTGGCCTCGCGCCGCGATGCCGAGGAGCTGATCGCCGCCGGCCGCGTCAAGGTCAATGGCCGCGCCCTGACTTCGCCGGCCTTCAACGTCATGCCTGATGACATCATCCATCTCGACGGCATGGAAATCCCGCCGATCGAGCGCACCCGGCTGTTCCTGTTCCACAAGCCGGCCGGCGTCGTCACCACCAACCGCGATCCCGAGGGCCGCAAGACCGTCTTCGACGTGCTGCCGGCTGAATTGCCGCGGCTGATGACCATCGGCCGGCTCGACATCAACACCGAAGGCCTGCTGCTGCTCACCAATGATGGCGGCCTCTCGCGCGTGCTCGAACTGCCGGCCACCGGCTGGCTGCGCCGCTATCGCGTGCGCGTCCACGGCAAGGTCGAGGAAAGCGCGCTTGCCGGCCTGCGTGAAGGCATTGCCGTCGACGGCGTGTTCTACGGTGCCATCGAAGCGACGCTCGACCGTGAGCAAGGCACCAATGCCTGGCTGACGATCGGCCTGCGCGAGGGCAAGAACCGCGAAGTCAGAAACATTCTTGGCTCGCTCGGCCTCGACGTGACGCGGCTGATCCGCATCTCCTACGGGCCGTTCCAGCTCGATGACCTCGCCGAGGGCCATGTGCTCGAGATCAAGGGCAGGGTTCTGCGTGACCAACTCGGCGAGCGCCTGGTCGAGGAATCCGGCGCCAATTTCGACGCCGATGTCACCAAGCCGTTTTCCAACAAGCCGGTGCGGCGCACCGAAGTTCGCGAGCCGGAGCCGGAGCGGCCGAAATTCACCCGCGACGGTGAGCGCCGCCCGATCGGCGAGGGCGGTTTGATCAAGAACCGCAAGCGCCGCGAAGGCAGCCGCGACGAGGCGCTGGGCAAACTGTCGACAAGTCCCGACAGAAGCGCGGAGAAGAGTTTTGGCGAACGCGGCCCGCGCCCCGAACGCAGCTTTGGCGACAAGCCGCGCGGCAATTTTGGCGACAAACCGCGCGGTGGCTTCGGCGACAAGCCGCGTGGTGCTTT
>NZ_RZRK01000191.1:0-8850 GCF_003997835.1 Mesorhizobium sp. M7A.F.Ca.CA.004.12.1.1 | reverse complement strand
AGCTGAGGTTGAGCGTCGAGGTGGAGTCGGCGGGATTGTGCGCGGAACGGCGCACCGATGCGGAAGCCAGCGCGATCCGCACCTTGATGGAACAGGTCGACGCCCAGCAGGCCGATCCCGCCGTCGTCCAGATCCACTACGACTATGATTTCCACCTGGCGATCGCCAAGGCGGCACGAAATGAATTCATCCACGGTTTCCTAAGCTATCTCGGGCCGATGATCGTGCCGCGCTTCCAGCTCGGCTATCTGGTCACGCCCGAACTCAAGGACAGCTATTACGCGCGCATACACAGCGAACATAAGACAATCGTCGACGCCATCGAAAGGCAGGATGGCCGCGCCGCCCGCCAGGCCATGCGCAAGCACCTGCACAACAGTCTCGGGCGGGTGCGCGCCCTGGCCCGAGCCTCTGGCGTGGAGGCAATCGAAGCCGAGCAGAAGGCGGCGGCGGCCTCACTTTTCACCGACATGAAAAGGCCTGCCTCGACAGGCGGATGAGGCCTCGCGAATTCGATCGCATCGGCGCGCCTGAGCTGAAAATTAGACATCCGTTGCGAAAGCCGTGTTTTTTGTTCCGTCACCGGCTGCGCGGGTTTCCCAAGGGCTGAAGGCGCCAGCTTGCCAGCGTTTCCCTGGGTTTTCGGCTGCTGCGGTTATCCGAACACCCCAAGGGATTTTGGAGGCATCCGAAATTTTCGAAAGTTTATCTTTCCTTTTTGCTGGTTTTCTTGGTTTCGCGGCATCGGCCCGGGCCGCAAACTGAAAACAGACAATCAGGAAAGCCCACGTGACGACAGCCTTCATCACCGGTGCGACGAGCGGCATAGGGCGGGCCATAGCGATCGCGCTGAGCGACGCCGGCTACGACGTCTATGCGGTCGGGCGCAGCCAGGCCGCGCTCAAGGAGCTGCAGGCACAGCGGCCCGGCATCGTGCCGATTGCCGTCGACGTCACCGACCGCGAGGCCCTGGAAGCGGCCCTGGCGGATCTCACCATCGACGTGCTGATCAACAATGCCGGGGTCATGCCGCCGCTCGGCAACTTCGCCGATATGGAGATCGCTGACATCGACACCACGCTCGAGGTGAACCTCAGCGCGGCAATCCTGCTCACGCGCCTCGTCGTCCCGCAAATGCGCGAGCGGCAGTCCGGGCATGTATTGTTCACCGGCTCCACAGCGGGCCACGCGGCATACTCCAACATTGCCGTCTATTCAGCGACCAAGGCGGCGATATCAGGCTTTGCAGCAGCGCTGCGCGCCGACCTCTCCCCATCGGGCGTACGCGTCACCGAGATCGTTGCCGGCCGTGTCGAGACGCAGCTCTACCAGGACATCCTCGACGCCAACGCGCGCGCAGCCATGTACGCCAGCAAAGTGGTGCAGCCGGATGACGTGGCCAGGATGGTCGTCGCTGTGCTTGGGCTCCCCGCGTGGGCCGACGTTACCCGTTTCGACATCATGCCGACTTGGCCAACCTCGCCAAGCGGTACCAAGTAAGGAAAACTGGGATGAAAGATCTTTCCGTTCTGATCGTTGGCGGTGGTGCCGGCCTCGGTGCCCTCTTAGCCGAGATGGCTGTCGAGGCCGGAGCGGCAAAGATCGGCATCATCGACATCAACCAGGAAGCCGCCGAGTCCGCGCTGGCGACCGCGAAGGCCAGCGGACTGCCTACCGCGACCGCCCTTTGCGACATCCAGGTAGGCCCACAGTGCCACGCCGCATTCGAGGCGATCGTTTCGAAACTCGGGCGCGTCGACACGCTGATCAATTGTGCCGCGATCTACCCTCGCCGCCCGCTCCTCGAAATCACCGACGCCGACTGGGATGCCTCCAACGGCATCAACATCAAGGGCACCTACCACATGATGGTGGCGGCGGTTCGCCACATGCAATCGCAGGAGCCGAAGAGCCACGTCCGCGGCCGGATCGTGAACCTGACCTCGGTCGACGCCTTCAAGGCGCATCCGCAGAACGCTCACTATGCGGCGACCAAGGCCGCCGTCGTCAGCCTTACCCGATCCTTTGCCCATCACGTGGCGAAGGACGGCATTCTGGTGAATTCGGTGGCGCCGGCCGGCATGGCGACGGAGAAGGCGAAAGCGCTCGGCTTCCTGGAGGAACTGGCCAAGGCGAGCCCGCTCGGCCGCGGTGCCGAGCCAAAGGAGATTGCCGAATGGGTGCTGATGACGGGCAGCCCCAAGAACACTTACATGACCGGTGAAAACGTAATTGTTTCAGGTGGTTACATATACGCCTAAGTCTCTTTCGCCGCGGGCGACTGAACTCTGGCAGTGCATGACCGAGGCAGTGCATGACCGACCGGGCCACAAGCAGGGAAAGGAACGGAATTTCGATGACCGGCAAGCTGCGCCTTCCCTCGCTGAATGCTCTGCGCGTGTTCCACGCGGTCGCGCAGCACAAGAGCTTTCGGCAGGCGGCGGATGAATTGCTGGTCACGCCGCAGGCCGTCGGACAGCAGATCAAGCTTCTGGAGGATACGCTCCAGGTAACGCTGTTCGAGCGTAAGGGCCGGTCGATCGAACTGACCGAGTCGGCCATTCTTCTGTCGCACTATGTCAAAGCCGGCTTCAACGAGTTTGCCGAAGGCGTTCGCCGCGTCACCAAGTCGAACTATCGGGACCGCATCAACCTGAATGCGAGCCCATACTTCGCCACGCATTATCTCCTGCCGCGGCTTTCGTTGTTCCGGGAAATCTTGCCGGGCGCGGACCTGCGCCTGACGACCATGGTCGACCTGCCCGATTTCGGGCGCGACGATATCGATATGACGGTCCAGTGGGGCTACGGCAACTGGTCCGACTATGAAACCACGTTGCTGGTGCCGGATCCGAAGATCATCTGCTGCACGCCGGCGATCGGCGAAAGGATCAAGTCGGCGCATGATCTGACACAGTTCACGTTGCTCGACACCGTCAAGTCGAAGCGTCTGTGGCCGGACATATTGCGCCACCTTGGCGTGGAACTGACGGATGGCGACCGCAGCATCAGCTTCGACGACGCCGCGACCATGCGCCGGGCGACCTTGCAAGGCATAGGTGTGGGCTTGGTTTCCGTCATCGATGCCGAGGAAGATTTCCGGGCGGGCACGCTGGTCGCGCCGATCGGCCGCGACGCCATTGCCGACATGAAGCCGGAGGAAGTCCCGGGCTTCTATCTTGTCGTCCCACGCGGACATCTGCGCGTGAAGGCGGTCGCGGCACTTCACCGATGGCTGGCTCAGCAGGATTGGCGCGGCGACCTCACGATTTCCTCGTTACCGAAACCGGCCCCGCTTTCCGACTAGAAGCGGCTTCGAGACCGAGGCCTGAAAGACGCCTTTCGGGCCTCCAACAACAAGAAACCAAACAACCTCAAACAGTGGAGACGGAACATGAAAATGATGAAATGGGGGGCTTCGGCCCTGGCCCTTGGCCTCGTGCATTTTGCGGCGCCGGCGGAAGCCGCCGGCGGCAAGACGCTCGAAACCGTCAAGGCACGCGGCATGCTGAACTGCACCGGCCATGACGGCTCCTATCTCGGCTTCGCCGAGGTGGACGACAAGGGCAACTGGAAGGGCATGGACATCGACCTCTGCAAGGCGGTGGCCGCGGCCGTGTTCGGCGACCCTGCGAAGCTGAAAGTCGTTCCTATCAGCTGGGCCCAGCGCTGGCCGGCCCTGCAGTCCGGCGATGTCGACATCATCGTCAAGGCCTCGGGCGGCACGCTCAGCCGCGACACCGAACTTGGGCTGCAGTTCTCCATGTCCTACTATCTCGGGACCACCAAGGTGATGGCGCACAAGGAGCTGAACCTCAAGTCGCTCAAGGATGCCGCAGGCGGCACGATCTGCATTCCCGCCGGCACCTCGCAGGAACAGCAGGTCGCTGCCTATACTGCCAAGCTCGGCATCAAGCTCGAACCGGTGCTCATCGAGAAGACCGAGGAGCTCGAGCAGGCCTATTTCTCGGGACGCTGCGATCTTTATGCGCAGTGGGGTCCGACACTGGCCATTGCGCGCATCGCCAAGAGCAAGGTCGACGACCATGTCATCCTGCCCGACGTGCTCGCCGTCGAGCCTGAAGTCATGATCATGCGGCAAGGCGACGACAACTGGGTCGACATCGCCAACTGGACGCTGAGCACGCTGATCTTTGCCGAGCAGGAAGGCATCACCTCGAAGAACGTCGACGAGATAAAGGCCAAGCCGACTTCACCGCAGGTCGCCAAATTCCTCGGCGTCACGCCAGGCATGGGCAAGGGTCTCGGGCTCTCCGACGACTGGGCCTACAAGGTGATCAAGAACGTCGGCAACTACGGCGAAATCTTCGATCGCGATCTCGGCAAGGACTCGCCCTACAAGATGGATCGCGAACTGACCAATTTGTGGAACAATGGCGGTGTCCTGTTCCCGCTGGTTGTTGATTGATCCGTTCTGAACGCATCCCGCTCCAGGTCCCGCCCGGCTCCCGCCGGGCGGGACCGCGCGGCAATTCGGGAAGGATTTCTGAATGGTCAGCCTGCTGAGAAATCAAAAAGTCCGCAACGCACTGTTGCAGATCCTGTATGTCGGCTCGATCGCCGCGATGGTGCTTGCCGGCATTGTGATCGCCAGACAGAACCTGGCGGCGCAGGGGATCACCTCCGGATTCGACTTCCTGTTCAAGTCGACGGGCTGGGACCTGAACTTCTCGCTGCTGCCCGCCACGGCCAACGACCCTTATTGGTGGTACTTCCTCATCGGGATCATCAATACGCTGTTTCTGGGAACCGTCGGCCTGACGCTGGCGACGATCGTCGGAACGATCGTCGGCCTGGCGCGGACATCCTCGAACGAATTGGCCCGGCTGCTCGGCCGCACCTATGTGGACATCTTCCGAAACATCCCGCTGATCCTCCAGGTTTTTTTCTGGTATGCCGTCATCACCCATCTGCCGACGCCGCGCGCCGCGCATGAGGGATGGGGCTTTCTCCTCACCAGCCGGGGGCTTTACATCCCGTTCCCCAATATCAGCAGCGCCGCGCTCGCTGCGGCGACATTGGCTGTGATTGCCGCCATCGCGCTGCCGATCTGGCTGGGCAGGACATCGCGCCTCAGCCTGCCGGTCGGCCAGCGTGGCGGCATTCAGCTTGCCGGCACGGCGGCGGCACTTGCCTGCGCGGCCATCGTTCTGGTGGCCGGCCGCCTGGCCGACTCGCCGCTACTCGATTTTCCGGCGCTGCAAGGTCTCAATCTGCGAGGCGGCCTGCGCATTCCGCCGGAGTTTGCGACACTGGCCATCGCGATCGCCATCTATGGCGGCTCCTACATCGCCGAGATCGTGCGCGGCGGGTTCAAGGCTGTCGGCAAGGGCCAGGTCGAGGCGGCTCTTTCCCTGGGCCTCGGCCCGTGGCGGGTCTTCATGCTGGTGCGGCTGCCGCTGGCACTACGCGCCATGCTGCCAATCCTCGCCAACCAGTATGTCTGGCTGATGAAGGCGACCACAATGGGCATCGCGGTGGGCTTCACCGATTTCTTCATGATCGTGGCGCTGACGATCAACCATTCCGGCCAGACAATCGAAGCGATCGGCATCCTGATGGCTGGCTTCCTCGTCATCAACCTCAGCCTCGCCGCCATCTTCAACCGCATCAACAAAGCAATCGCCCTCAAGGGCAACCAGTTGAGGGGGTGAGGGATGGAAATGGTCGTTGTCGCCCCTCCTGCCATTGGCAAGATCGAGGATCTGAGGCGGCGCTTCTTTGCGACGCCCCTGCAGGCATTGCTGTCGCTGGCTTCCCTGGCGGTCATGGTCTTCCTGGCCTGGAAGCTCCTGAATTGGGCGGTTTTCTCGGCCGTCTTCACGACGAGCGGCGGACCCGAAGCCTGCCAAGCGGCGGCGGGAGCCTGCTGGTCGGTCATTGCCGCGCGATGGCGCATCATCCTGTTCGGCCTCTATCCCTATGACGAGCAGTGGCGGTCGGCCCTGGCTTGCCTGATCGTCGTGGTCATGACGGTGCTAAGTTGCGTTCCAGCCTTCTGGACGGGTCGCCGCATCGCACTCGTATGGGGAGCCGGAACGGCGCTTTTCTACGTGCTGATGAAGGGCGGCGTGCTTGGTCTGCCCTATGTCGGCGAGGAGGCCTGGGGCGGACTGGCGCTGACCCTGTTCATCTTCGTGACCACCTGCCTGATCGGCTTCCCGCTGGCGATCTGCCTGGCGCTGCTGCGCCGCTCCGGCCTGCCATGGATTTCCCGCACCACTGGCCTCATCATCGACGGGGTGCGTTCATTGCCTCTGATCTCGATCCTGTTCACCTTCGCCATCGTGCTGCCGTTCGCACTGCCGCAATGGCTGGTGGGCGACAAGCTGTACCGGGTGATCCTGGGCTCGGCCCTGTTTTTTTCCGCCTACCAGGCGGAGATCGTCAGGGGTGGGATGCAGGGCGTTCCCAGTGGGCAAGAAGAGGCAGCCATGGCGCTTGGCATGCGCTATTGGCAGCGCGTCGGCCGCATTCTTCTACCGCAGGCCATGCGCAATGCGCTGCCGGCGACGATCAACCAGTTCGTGATCTCGTTCAAGGAAACTTCGCTGGTGATCATCGTCGGCTTCTTCGAGATCCTGGCCTCCGGCAATGCCGCCTACGGCACCGGCGAGTGGCGCTTCGCCTATGTCGAGGTCTATGCCTTCATCGCCTTCATCTACTTCATCTTCGTGTTCAGCCTGTCCCGCTATGGCGCTTTTCTCGAGCGCCGTATGTCGGTCGGCGAACGATAGGGGGCGTTTACGTGATTTCAGGAAACTCGCCCCGATCCAGCGGCCCCGCGGTGCTGATCGAAAATCTCGACAAATATTACGGGACATTCCAGGCGCTGCGAAAGGTGAGCTTGTCCGTGGATCGCGGCGAGAGGATCGTCGTCTGCGGCCCGTCCGGCTCCGGCAAGTCCACCATGATCCGCTGCATCAACCGTCTGGAGCAGCACAATGGCGGCCGGATCACCGTGCTCGGCACCGAGCTCAACGACGATGTCGGCAACATCGACGGGATCAGGCGGGAAGTCGGCATGGTGTTCCAGCACTTCAACCTGTTTCCACACATGACGGTGCTGGAGAACTGCATGCTCGCGCCCATGATCGTACGCAAGGTGCCGCGCGCGGATGCCGAGGCGACCGCCCGGCGCTATCTGGAGAAGGTACGCATTCCCGAACAGGCGATGAAGTATCCCGGTCAGTTGTCCGGTGGCCAGCAACAGCGGGTCGCGATAGCGCGTGCCCTTTGCATGCAGCCCGAGATCATGCTGTTCGATGAGCCGACCTCTGCGCTCGACCCGGAAATGATCGCGGAAGTGCTCGACGTCATAGTCACGCTCGCCTCCGAAGGCATGACAATGATCTGCGTCACGCATGAGATGGGTTTTGCGCGCCGGGTTGCCGACCGGGTAATTTTCATGGATGGAGGCGAGATCGTCGAACAGGCGCCTCCCGATGAATTCTTCACCTCCTCCCGCAACGAGCGCACGCGGCAGTTCCTGTCGCAGGTGCTTGGTCACTGATCGATGCAACGATCCCGCGTCAGGCCGCAGCCATGTCCGTGACTGATCCCGTCACCGCCTTGCGCGATATGCTCGGACCGAAAGGATGGCTTTCGGGCAGCGATGCCAGGCCCTATCAGCGCGATTGGCTCGATCGCTACGGCGTCGCGGCTCTGGGCGTGGCCAGGCCTGCGGACACCTCCGAAGTGGCCAGTGTCGTAAAGACATGCCACGCGGCCGGTCTGGCGGTCGTGCCGCAAGGCGGCAACACCGGGCTTTGCGGCGGCGCCGTCGCCGATCGGCCGGATGCGGTGATCGTTTCGCTTTCGCGCATGACGGCGATCGGCAAACCGGACTTGGACAGCGGCTCGATCCTCGTCGAGGGGGGAGCCGTGCTTGCCGCGCTGCACGAGGCGCTGGAACCGCACGGCCTGATGTTTCCGATGCATCTCGGCGCGGAAGGCAGCGCCAGGATCGGCGGCCTGGTCGGCACCAATGCCGGCGGCAGCCAGGCATTCCGGTATGGCATGATGCAAGACCTCGTGCTTGGCCTGGAGGTCGTGACCCCTGATGGGGCGATATGGAACGGGCTGCGCGCGGTGCAGAAAGACAATGCCGGCTACCAGTTGCGCAAGCTCTATTGCGGCGCGGAAGGAACGCTTGGCATCGTGACGCGCGCGATCCTGCGGCTCTACCCGATGCCGCGGCGGCAGGCGAGCGCGCTTGTCGTCATGTCCGATTTCGCCGCGGCGATTTCGTTTGGCACCTTTCTGCGGGGCGAGGTGGGGGAATTCCTGACCGGGCTCGAGTTCTTCTCCGACATCGGGCTGGGACTGGCCCTCAAACACCTGCCCGACCTCGCCTACCAGTTGGAGGCACGCGGCGAGGTCTATGTGCTGGTCGAACTGGCATCGGGCGCCCCCCGCGTTCCGCTCGACGAGATACTGGCTTCGGCGCTGGAGTGGGGCATGGAGCAAGGCCTGGTGCTGGACGGAGCATTGGCGGCGACGGGCGCGCATCGCGCACAATTCTGGCGGCTGCGAGAGGAGCAGCCGGAAGGACAGAGGCTGGAAGGAGAGCAGCTGAAGCACGACATCTCGGTGCCTCCGGGCGCTATCGCCCGTTTCGTCGAGGCCGGCGCAGAGATCTGCGACGACATTCTTCCCGGCGTGCGGATAAACCCGTTCGGGCATCTCGGCGACGGCAACATCCACTACAATCTGTCGCCGCCGGAAGGCCGCGCCGATTTTGACGGCAAGGCCGAGCGGTTCGCCGAGGCGCTATCGTCGCGCGCCACGCAAATGGGCGGCAGTTTCGCGGCCGGGCATGGACTTGGC
>NZ_RZRK01000190.1:0-8854 GCF_003997835.1 Mesorhizobium sp. M7A.F.Ca.CA.004.12.1.1 | reverse complement strand
GCTTGAAGCTGCCCGCCATTCGCGAGGGAACCGTCGGCATCCATGCCCGGGCGCTCGGCGGCGCCAGCCTGCCACTTTCCGAACGCTTCCTGATCGGCTCGACGACGATTTCCAGGAGCGCCTGATGCTGATCGGAATTCCGGCGCTGCTCGGTCCGGAGCTTCTGGCGATCCTGCGCGGCATGGGTCATGGCGACGAAATCGCCCTTGTCGACGGAAACTATCCGGCGGAACAGCAGGCAACCCGGCTGGTGCGCGCCGATGGTCACCCTCTTATCCCCGTACTCGACGCGATATTGAGTGTGCTGCCTGTCGATGACGCCGTGCCGGAGGCGCTGTTTCGCGCCTCGGTCAAGGGCGATCCCTCGCTTGCCGATCCCGTCCATCATGAGATCGAGGCGATCTGCGCCAAACGGGCGCCAGGCCGCAAGGTGGTTGCGCTAGCCGGCGCCGACTTCTATGCACGGGTCAAATCGGCGCATGCCATCGTCGCGACAAGCGAGCCGCGGCTCTACGCCAACATCATCATACGCAAGGGCGTGATCCATCCGCCGGAGACCAGGAAGCCATGATCCTCTGCTGCGGCGAAGCCCTGATCGACATGCTGCCGCGCACGACGACAGCGGGTGAGCCGGCCTTTGCGCCTTATGTCGGCGGCGCGGTGTTCAACACGGCGATCGCGCTTGGCCGGCTCGGCGCGCCGGCAGGCTTCTTTTCAGGCCTGTCGTCGGATCTGTTCGGCGGCCAGTTCCGGGATGCGCTGGGGGCAAGCAAGGTCAGCTCCACCTATGCGCACACCTCACCACGGCCAACGACGCTGGCCTTCGTCAAGCTCACCAACGGCCAGGCGACCTACACTTTTTATGACGAGAACACCGCCGGCCGCATGCTGACCGTCGACGACCTGCCGCAGCTTGGCAGCGAGATCGAAGCCATGCTGTTCGGTGCCATCAGCCTGATTTCGGAGCCCGCCGGCAGTGCCTATGAGGAGTTCATGCGGCGCGAGCATGAAAGTCGAGTGATGATGCTCGATCCCAACATCCGGCCGAACTTCATACCGGACAAGGCCAAGCACCTCAGGCGCATTCGCGCGATGATGGCGATGGCCGATATCGTGAAATTGTCGGACGAAGACCTGACCTGGTTCGGCGAAGCCGGCTCGCACGAGGATGTCATCCGCAACTGGCTGGATCGAGGCCCGAAGCTGATCGTCGTCACCCATGGCAGCGAAGGCGCCGTCGGCTATACCAGGGAACATGCCGTCACCGTCATGCCGGAAAAGGTCGAGGTGGTCGACACGGTCGGCGCCGGCGATACCTTCAACGCCGGCATCCTCGCCTCCTTGCATGAGCAGGGCCTGCTGACCAAGGCGGCGATTTCCCGCTTGTCGAAAGACGCCATCCACAAGGCGCTGGCGCTCGGTGCGAAGGCGGCGGCAGTGACCGTGTCGCGGGCCGGCGCCAATCCACCCTGGCGACATGAAATCGCCTGAGCAACGCTCAACATAAGTTGAGCCCAATCGATCACTTTATGTTTCGCAGGGGCTCTTTACAGGGCTATAAGGGCGGGATGGTGCCCGACGAAGCCCGGATTTCCGGCATCTGACTGACATTCGCCGGGAAATACTGGTAACGGACTGCGACACTTGGGCAATTTAGGGCTCCGCCTGCCCGGCTTTCTCGGCAAGCGCAACTCTGGTACCAGCGGCCGATTATCTGGCTAACCCGTTTTGAGGCCGACATGCAGTTCATCGATCTTGGCGCGCAGCGCGAACAAATCCGCGACCGGCTGAAGGCCGCGATCGACCGTGTCGTCGACGAAGGCCGTTATATTCTTGGCCCGCAAGTCACCGAATTCGAGAATAAGCTTGCCGCCTATATCGGCACCAAGCATGTCGTGGCCTGCGCCAACGGCACCGACGCGCTGCTGTTGCCACTGTTTGCGGCCGGCATCGGCCCGGGTGACGCGGTGTTCGTGCCGAGCTTCACTTTCGCCGCCACCGCCGAAGTGGTGGCACTGGCCAAGGCCGAGCCGGTGTTCGTCGATGTCGACCCGCATAGCTACAACATCGACATTGCCAGCCTCGAAGCGGCCATCGCCATGATCAAGAAGGAAGGAAGGCTGAAGCCGAAGGCTATCATTCCTGTCGATCTGTTTGGCCTAGCCGCCGATTACGAGGCGATCATGGCGATCGCCAACCGCGAAGGGCTGATGGTGATCGAGGATGCCGCCCAGTCGATGGGCGGTTCGCTCGACGGCAAGATGTGCGGTGCTTTCGGCCATGTCGGATCGACCAGCTTCTATCCGGCCAAGCCGCTTGGCTGCTACGGCGACGGCGGCGCGATGTTCACCAATGACGATGCGCTGGCCGAGCAGCTTCGCTCCTTCGCCTTCCATGGCAAGGGCGAGACGCAGTACGACAATGTCCGCGTCGGCATCAATTCGCGACTCGACACGATCCAGGCGGCGATCCTGATCGAGAAGCTGGCTATCCTGGAAGACGAGATGGTCGCCCGGCAGGTGGTGGCAAAGCGCTATGCCGAAGGGCTTGGCGATATCGTCACTGCGGCGCGCAATCTGGACGGCAGCCGTTCGGCCTGGGCGCAATACGCGATCGAGACGCCCAAGCGCGACGGGCTGAGGGCGCATCTCGGCGAAAAGGGCATTCCGTCTGTCATTTACTACGTGAAGCCGCTGCATGCCCAGGTCGCTTATCGCGACTACCCGCGCACGCCGACCGGCCTTGCCGTATCGGAAGACCTGCCGAAGCGGATCCTGTGCCTGCCCATGCACCCTTATCTCAGCGAAGCCGACCAGGACCGCATCATCGAGACGATCCGCAACTATATCGGCTCGAATTCGGCGCAGGCCGCGGCAGAGTAAGCTGCCGAGCCTTTCTCAGCCGGGGCCCGCCGCCCTGCCGCTGGCAATGAAATGCGGATTGGCAAAATCCTCGTCGTCGCTTTGCCTGCGCTTGCCATAGACCAGAGGTTGGCCGTCGAGCGTGCGCGTCATGCCGCCGGCGGCGCGCAGGATGGCGTCGCCCGCCGCTGTGTCCCATTCCATGGTGCGGCCGAAGCGCGGATAGACATCAGCCTCGGCGCTGGCGAGAAGGCAGAACTTCAAGGACGAACCGACCGAAACGATTTCGGCGGCACCGAGGTCGCGAATATAGGCCTCGGTTTCCGGTGTGTTGTGAGACCGACTGGCGACGACGGCCAGCGGCGTCGCGGCCGTTCTCGCCGCGATCGGCCGGCGGCCGACGATCTGGTAATCGCCATCGATTTCGAGTGATTCCGCCCTGCCCGGCAGGCCGGAAAAGAAGCGGCCCGTGCAGGGCGCAAAGACGACGCCGACTTCCGGCACGCCATCGCGAACCAGCGCTATGTTGACCGTGAAATCGGTGCGGCGGTTAACGAACTCCTTGGTCCCATCGAGCGGATCGATCAGAAAAAAAGCCCCGTCCAGATCGGGCGGCACGATGCCGGCGGAAGCTTCTTCCTCGGCCACGCAGGGGATATCGGGAAATGCGGCACGCAGTCCGGCGAGTATGATCTTTTCGCTCTCGCGGTCCGCCTCGGTCACCGGCGAGGCGTCGGACTTACGGTCAACCGCACAGCCGGCGTGGAACACGCGCATCACCTCGCGCCCGGCCGACAAGGCCAAGCGCTCGAAGATTTCAAGCATCAGCCTGTCGTCAGATGCCGCCGCCGCTATCGTATTGGTCTTCGGCAATGTCGCGCTCGTTCAGCCAGTGTTCCAGGGCGTCGACCATCTCTTCGGCCGACTTGCCGAGTGTCCGCAGATGGACCTCCGGGGTTTCCGGCGCTTCATAAGGGGAATCGACGCCGGTGAAATTCTTGATCTCGCCATTCAGCGCGCGCGCATAGAGGCCCTTCGGATCACGCCTGGCGCATTCCTCGAAAGGCGTATCGACGAACACCTCGACGAATTCTCCGTCGGCCATCAATTCACGTGCCATGCGCCGCTCGGCGCTGAAGGGCGAAATGAACGAAACAATGACGATCAACCCGGCATCGGCCATCAAACGCGCCACTTCGGCGACGCGGCGGATGTTCTCGACGCGATCGGCGTCGGTGAAACCAAGATCGCGGTTGAGACCGTGACGGACGTTGTCGCCGTCCAGGATATAAGTGTGGCGGCCGGTGGCGAACAGCTTCTTTTCGAACAGGTTGGCGATGGTCGACTTGCCGGAACCCGACAGCCCGGTGAACCAGAACACGGCGGGCCGCTGGTTCTTCATGTCGGCGCGCACGCGCTTGCCGACATCGAGCGACTGCCAATGGATGTTTTCGGCGCGGCGCAACGAGTGCAGGATCATGCCGGCGCCGACCGTGGCGTTGGAGATGCGGTCGATCAGGATGAAGGCGCCGGTGGTGCGGTTTTCGGCGAAGGGATCAAAGGCGATCGGCGTCCGCGTCGAAATGTTGCAGATGCCGACTTCGTTCATTTCGAGCGACTTTGCCGCTTCATGGGCAAAGTCATTGACGTTGATCCGATATTTCAGGTCGGTGACGGTGGCGCTGGTCTGGTCGGTCTCGGTGCGCAGGATGTAAGAGCGGCCTGGCAGCAACGCATGCTCGTCGAACCAGACGATGTTGGCGGCGAACTGATCGGCGACCTGCGGCCGTGCGGCAGGCGAAACCAGCATGTTGCCGCGCGAGATTTCGACTTCGTCATCGAGGACGAGCGTGACGGCCTGGCCGGCGGCCGCCTGGGCGAGATCGCCGCCATACGAGACGATCCGCTTGACGCGCGAGGATTTGCCGGACTTGGCGACAACGACCTCGTCGCCGGGCGCAACCGAGCCGGAGGCGACCGTGCCGGCAAAGCCGCGAAAGTCGAGATTGGGACGGTTGACATACTGGACAGGGAAACGAAACGGCAGTTCGACCATCGCTTCGTCGACCGACACGGTTTCGAGATGCTCGATCAGCGTCGGACCGGAATACCATTCCATGCTTTCCGACCGGCGGCTGACATTGTCGCCATAACGGGCCGACATCGGGATCGGCACAATGGTCTGGAAGCCGAGATCGCGCGAGAATTGCCCGTAGTCTTCGACGATCCGGTCGAAAACCGCCTGATCGAAATCGACAAGATCGATCTTGTTGACGGCCAGCACGACGTGGCGGATGCCGAGCAGCGAGGCGATGATCGAATGCCGCCTTGTCTGGCGAAGCACACCCTGCCGGGCATCGATCAGCACGATCGCCAGGTCGGCGGTCGAGGCGCCGGTGGCCATGTTGCGGGTGTATTGCTCGTGGCCAGGTGTGTCGGCAACGATGAATTTGCGTTTCGGCGTGGCGAAGAAGCGGTAAGCGACGTCGATGGTGATGCCTTGCTCGCGCTCGGCCTCCAGACCGTCGACCAGCAGCGCGAAATCAATGTCGTCGCCCGTCGTTCCATGCTTGCGCGAATCGCGTTCGAGCGCGGCGAGTTGGTCCTCGAAAATCTGCTTGGTATCGGACAGCAGGCGCCCGATCAGCGTCGACTTGCCGTCATCGACCGAGCCGCAGGTCAGGAAGCGCAGCAGCGACTTCTTCTCCTGCGCCGCCAGATAGTCGCGAACGCCGTCGGTGGGGGCGAGGCTCTTTGCCATGATGTGGCGCATGGTCAAAAGTACCCCTCGCGCTTCTTCTTTTCCATCGAGCCGGCTTCATCGCGATCGATCAGGCGACCCTGCCGTTCGGACGTGCGTGCCGTCAGCATTTCGCCGACGATGGCTTCCAGCGTGTCGGCATCCGATTCGATGGCGCCGGTCAGCGGATAGCAGCCAAGCGTGCGGAACCGCACCAGCCTGTTCTCCACCGTCTCGCCGGGGCGCAGTTTCATGCGCTCGTCGTCCCGCAGGATCAGCATGCCGTCGCGTTCCACCACCGGTCGTTCCTTGGCGAAATAGAGCGGCACGATCGGGATACTTTCCTGCAGGATGTACTGCCAGATATCGAGTTCGGTCCAGTTCGACAGCGGAAAGACGCGGATCGATTCACCCGATGCGATGCGGGTGTTGAATATCTTCCACATTTCGGGGCGCTGGTTCTTCGGATCCCACACATGCTGGGCGTTGCGGAAGGAAAAGATGCGCTCCTTGGCGCGCGATTTCTCCTCGTCGCGACGAGCGCCGCCAAAGGCCGCATCGAAACCGTATTTGTCGAGCGCCTGGCGCAGCGCCACGGTCTTCATGACATGGGTGTGGGTGTTCGAACCATGGTCGAAGGGATTGATGTTGTCGCGCACGCCGTCTTCATTGACATGAACCAGGAGATCGAAGCCGAGTTTCTGCGCCATCTGATCGCGAAAGGCGATCATCTCGCGGAACTTCCACGTCGTGTCGACGTGAAGAAAGGGGAACGGCGGCTTGGCGGGATAAAACGCCTTCATCGCCAGATGCATCAACACGGATGAATCCTTGCCAACCGAATAGAGCATGACCGGCTTGGCAAAAGCGGCCGCAACCTCACGGAATATATGGATGGACTCGGCTTCAAGCCGTTGAAGATGCGTAAGCGCTGTTGTCATGGGCCGTGGGCGTTCTTTCGTATCTTCCAACAGAAGACCTTGCCTCAAATCATCGAGCTCTTCGCACCCGGTTCGAGCCTTGTTTCTGGACAATCTTCTCGTGCCGGCGTTCTAGCAGATCGCCATTATCAAGAACAATGCTGTACTGACCCGGCCGCACATGGTTCGAGAATGAATTTTCCACAGATGCCGGCAAATCCGGAAATTCCTGCCTGCAAGCTCAACGGCCCAGAAAACGCGGGGAAAATATTGCTTGAATGGATCAGCTGCGGCTTTCAAGGGACTTCCTCTGGTCGGCCCGCGCCTGCCGCCGCTTTTCGGTGGCAATCTGCCCTATACACTATCGAAAATGGGGGGCAGCCGCTATACCAGCCTCGGGAAGTGGGCAAGTGCATCATGGGCAATTTCGAGGCGAGCGTATTCAACTTCGCTAAACAAGATCCGCCGCATGAAACTTGCCGAAGACAGCGAGCCCGAAAATTGACCCGGCTTTCACCCCTGAGACAGCAATTCACGCCTTCGCGGATCAACAACTACTTCTCCGTCCTTTGCTTCTTTTTTCCACCGGTACTGGGATCGGTGGTCAGCTTTGTATTCGCTGGCGGAGGCCTTTCGTCAGCCCTGCTGATTGCTTTACGGAAAAGGCGCTTCAACGCCGACCGGCCCATGATCTGGTTGACGGTCGCGATCTATGCCTACTGCGCCTCCAATCTCCTGGCTTCCATCGTCAACAATTCGTTCGCCCGTGATGCGCCACATCTTATCCCGCTCGTCACCTTCCTGTTTTTTCCCGTGTCCTATTCGACCTGGAGCATCACGCAGAAAACCACGCTTACCCGCATCATCGTGCTTTCCAGCATGGCCGCCTGTTTTGCCGCGCTGCTCATGGCCGTCATCCAGCAATATTGGATTGGCGTCAGGGCCGAGGGGGGAGCCGGAAATCCGATCGTCTTCGCAACCGTGGTGTGCCTTGCCGTGGTGATGTGTGTGGCTGGCGCCTTGTCCGGTGTTGAGCAAGCCCGGACCCCACTCTTCTACGCGGCACTGGCCGGGACGATCGCCGTCATCTATTCCGGCTCGCGTATCGTCTGGCTGGCACTGCTGATCGCCGGCATCGCCGTCATGCTGATCAACCGGCACAGGCTCAGAGGCAGGAATGCCGTTCGCCTGCTGCTGCTGCTGGCAGCGGTCGGCGTCGTGATCGCCGCTTCCAGCTTCCAGGCGATATCCGGGCGGGTCGACTTTTTGCGCTCCGATTGGGGTGCGCTTGGGGCTGGCGGCAATTACGACACCTCGTTGGGAATACGTGTTGCGCTTTGGGAGATCGGCCTCAAAGCATTCCATGACATGCCACTGTTCGGGCACGGTGTGGGTGCAACCCAGCATCTGATCAAGCAGGGCTTTCATGAGCAGTTCGCGATGGACACAGGCTTCAACCATTTTCACAACGGCTTCCTGACCGCCTTGGTGCAAGCGGGAATTCTGGGTGCCGTGACGCTGGCGGCGATCTTTATCGTTGCCGCCGGAAATGCCGCCCGGGTCTTGCGAAACAGCAACGATCCGAGCGAGCGGTTCGGCGCGACCATGATTGTTGTCGTGGTGATCACCTATCTGACGGCCGGAATGACAGGCATCCTGATCGGCCATGACATTCTGGACTCGGTGCTGATGGTCTTCATGGTGAGCGGAACATATCTCGCCTCCGGACGCCATGTTCCTTTGTTGGAAGAGCAGGCACTTGCACCAGTGATGGAAGAGCGAGCACTTCCATCAGTCACCAGAGAGCTGTTTCGGGTAAGGCCATGAAGGTTCTGGTCACGGGCGCGACAGGTTTCATCGGGCGCCTTGTCGTGCGCCACCTTCGCGAAGCCGGTGCCGAGCTTCGCCTCGCCTCCCGCCATCCCGAGAGGCTTGGTTCGGAGAACGAGACTGTGCCGATGCCCGGCTTCGATGCGCCGGCCGCCGCCTTCCTGGAACTGACCCGGCATATTACTGACGTCGTCCATTGCGCCGGCCTCAACAATGATCAGGGAAATGCAACCGAAGCCGATTACCAGGCGGCCAATGTGGAACTGAGCGCAAGGCTGGCGCATGCCGCGGCCGCCCAGATAAGCGGACGTTTCATCCATCTCTCCTCGATCCGAGCGGTGATCGGCGCGCATGTCAGCGCAACGATCGACGAGGACACGCTTCCTGCCCCACAATGCGCCTATGGACGCTCGAAGCGCGAAGGCGAGATCAAGGTTTTGGACGCCTACGCGTTACACGGCCGCTCGGACGCCGCCGTGTTGCGCCTGCCTCCGGTTTATGGA
>NZ_RZRK01000018.1:0-17803 GCF_003997835.1 Mesorhizobium sp. M7A.F.Ca.CA.004.12.1.1 | reverse complement strand
ACCCATGACAGATCCACAAGCACTCGCGGCGATGCGTCTCTTGGCGGAGATGCAGCCGCCGGCGTATTTCTCCAGCTTCAACATGACGATCCTGGTAATCTGCAGGATGATAAATCTTTCCCTGACCCGGGGGGCTGCGAGTACGTCGGCGCAGGGTCTTGTTCTGTTGGGCTACGTCATCGGCCCCGCCTTCGGCCGCTACGAGGACGGGTATCACATCGCCCGGCTAGCGAGTGACCTTGCCTCAGAGCGAAACGGACCAGTCGACAAAGCGCGCGTGAACCATTTGACGGGACTTGCCGCCGCATGGACGGAGCCGCTGCCCGTGGTCCTCGATTGGCTGCGTGCAGCATTCAGAGGCGGAGTCCAAGCCGGCGATCTCTATTACGCCTGCTTCGAGGCTGCCGTAATCGTCCTGCATGTATTTCTCAGCGGCCAGAAGCTTGAGGATGTCGACCACGAGTGTAAGCGTGCGCTCGATTTTGCCCGGGACACCGGCTTCCAGGCTGGAATGGATTTGGTGATAGCCACCGAGCGCGCGGTAGCTAGCCTGCGGGGCCGGACGCGAGGACTCTCCGAGTATAGCGACGAAACCTTCGACGCCGGCGCCTTCGAAGCCAATCTCGCACGCTCGCAGAACTCCGTCGTCATGTGGTGGTACTGGACCCGCAAAACCATGGTTCATTTCCTTGCCGGGGAGTACGAGGCTGCCTTGGCCGCCGCGGATAAGGTGCAATCGCATTTCTCGATCCGGAACATGCAGATCGAGCAGATGGACTGCTTCTACTACGCCGGGCTTTCGCTCGCTGCACTCATTGATGAAGCCCCCGTTGCCGAGCGTGGCGCAATGCACGCGAAATTGGCTTCGCGGCACGCGCAATTGCGGGCCTGGGCCGAGGAAACGGGATCTCCGACATTTGCCGACAAGCATCTCCTCGTCGCCGCGGAGATCGCGCGGGTAGACGGACAAGATCTGAAAGCCCAGCGCCTCTATGAAGAGAGCATCCGCTTGGCGAAGGAAAACGGCTTCCTGCACAATGAAGCCGTTTCCAATGAGATGGCCAGCCGGTTCTATGCACGACAGAACTTTGAAAGAATCTCCCTGATGTATCTACGGGAAGCCCGCCTCTGCTATCTCCGCTGGGGAGCTCACGCCAAAGTCACGCAGATGGAGGCCGCGTATCCGCAACTGCGAGAAGAGCAGCCAGTGGCGCTTTCGACCGGCACGACGTTCGCGCCGGTCGAACAACTCGAATTAGCCACGGTGATCAAGGTCGTTCAGACTGTTTCGGGAGAGATCGTCCTCGACAAGCTGGTCGATGCGCTGATGCGCATGGCGATCGAACATGCAGGGGCAGGGAGAGCGGTCCTTGTGCTGAGTCAAGTTGCGGGGACTCATATCGAAGCCGAAGCCGAGATGACTGGCCACGGCGTGGTGGTCAGGTTGCGGGAAAACCTGAACTCCACAAGTGCCGCGCTGCCGGATGCAATCGTCCAGCACGTCCTCGGCACGAAAGAAACGGTTATCTTGGAGAATGCACTGTTGACCAGTCCTTTCTCCACCGACCCATATATCCTCGACCGGCATGTGCGCTCGCTTCTGGCGCTGCCTTTGATCAATCAAGGAAAGCTGATCGGCCTGCTTTATCTGGAGAACAATCTTGCCGCCAACGTATTCACGCCCAGTCAGATAGCCATTCTGAAGCTGATTGCGTCCCACGCCGCCGTAGCCTTGGAGAATACACGCCTTTATCGCGACCTCGCTGAACGCGAGGCGAGAATCCGTCGCCTGGTGGATGCCAACATCATCGGCGTCTTCATGTGGAGGTTCGATGGCCTGATATTCGAGGCGAACGACTCGTTCCTTGACATGCTAGGTTTCGATCGCGACGATCTTGCTGCGGGACGAGTTTATTGGACTGATTTGTCTCCACCTGAGGGTTGGGAAAACGACGCCAGAATGGTCGCGGAAGTAAAGGCAACGGGGATAGCGCCACCCTGGGAGAAGGAGTTCTTCCATAAGGATGGAAGGCGGGTTCCCGTGCTTCTTGGCGCCGCCACATTTGGCGATCCCGAATCGGACGGTGGGGTCACCTTCATTCTGGATCTGACTGCGCGAAAGCAGGCGGAGGAGGCTGCTCGTGCAAGCGATCGCCGTTATCGCGACCTTCAATCCGAATTGGCCCACGCTAGTCGGGTCGCTACAGTAGGGCAACTCTCCGCCGCAATCTCCCATGAGCTGCGGCAGCCTCTAGTGGGTGTGGTCACTAGCGCTTCGGCAGGCCTGAATTGGCTATCGGCAGGACCACCCAACATTCCGGCAGTCCGGCGTGCACTCGAGCGGGCGATGAGCGAGGGGCACCGGGCAGCCGAAGTGCTCGATCGCACACGCGCCCTTGTCACCAAGATGCCACCCAGGAACGACCTGGTCGACGTCAATGCAATTGTCTCCGACACTGTCGCGCTGGTTCGAGAGCAACTCGTCCTGAACGAGGTGTCGCTTGAGCTGAGGCTAGACAAGACCCTCTCTCGCGTCTTGGCGGATCGCGTCCAGTTGCAGCAGGTCATCCTGAACTTGATGCTCAATGCCATAGACGCCATGGCAGGTGTCAACAGTCGGCCGCGTGAACTGAAGATAGTCTCCGGACGCGAATCCCCTCATGTTGTCTATGTCGCAGTTCAAGACACTGGACCTGGCGTTCCATCCGGCCTGGAGGAAAAGCTTTTCGACGCCTTCTATTCGACGAAACCGGATGGGATGGGAATGGGACTGGCAATTAGTAAGACAATTATCGAATCCCACGGTGGCTCGCTCGGCACGACGCGTAATGAGCCACAGGGGGCAATCTTCTCGTTTTCCCTGCCAATCGACGCTCCTGAGCCGCCGTCTTAGTGCTCTCGCAGGGAACCCCGATAATGCCCAGTGAAAGACGCCAGTCCTTACTCGAACTTTTGTTCTGTGTATGTCTATAATTCAGCTTCCACCATCTCAGCAACATCGGCATGTATTTGCCTTGGCATATCCATAGGGGACATCTCAGATGTTCCGGAACGTTGCACGACCCGTTCTGGCGATCTTCCCTTTGCTTATGGCGATCGTTCTCGTCTTGGTGAGTGGTGAGCCGTGGCTCCTGATCATGGGCGTCGTGTCGGTCTGTGCCTTTGATGCTTGGCGTATCGGCTTCATTGGGGCGATCTTCGTGACGATGCTTTTTGCCCTAGCCCACTTTCCGCCCGCACATCTGATGACAGAGGGCGACCTCTCTCCTGCAGTGCAAACCGCACTCTTTGGAGGGGCAGCCTTGGTGATTTTCACCGTGATTAGGTGTGCAATGATTTTCCCCTCAAAGGCGGATGATCGCATGCGGTTCGCGGCAGCCATCGTTGACAACATGCCGGCCATGGGGTGGTCTCTGAACGGCAAGGGCGAATACACGTACACAAATAAGGCGGTACAGAACTATGTCACCGGCAACGAACGCCAGGCAGACTTGGACGACTGGAAAAATGCCATTCCGCTTGTGCACCCTGCCGACGTGGAGCAGACGTTTGGCCGGCTGGTGGAATGCCTCGCCAGCGGCGAGGATTTTGTAACCGATTGCCGCATCCAAGGACATGACGGCAGCTATCGTTGGTTTCGTGCAGTTGCTCGCGCTGCCCGGGGTGCCAAAGGAGACATTACCGGCTGGTACGGTACGTCCGTGGATATACACGAGCAGAAGCTCGTCGAGGAGGCCCTCAGAGAGAGTGAGCGAGAGCTTAGACAACTCGTTGACGCCATTCCTGCCCTGATCTGGTGCGCGACGCCCGAAGGTGAGCCGTTCTACGCAAATAAGCAGGTCAAAGCGTTTGCCGGCATCGCGATTGGCGACTTGGAGGTTCCAAACAAGACCCGCCTGCGTGAGGCCCTCGACGTGACCGTGCACCCCGACGATCGAATTCGGGTCGGTGACGCAATGATGCGGTCATTCTCGACGGGCACCTCCTTCGCGGAGATATACCGGTTGCGCCGTCATGACGGCATGTTCCGCTGGGTCGACAGTCGTCTTGCACCTCAATGCGACGACACGGGAAAGATCATACGCTGGTACGGCGTCCTCATCGATATTGACGAGAGCAAGCAGGCCGAGGAAGCCCTGCGCGCGAGTGAGAGGCAACTGCAGCTTCTGGTCGACACGGTGCCTGTCATGGTTTGGTGCGCTTCTGCTTCGGGCGAACCAACTTACATCAACAGACGGCTCAACGACTACGCCGGTATCCGCGCTGAGAAGGTCGACCAAGCGCGGTTCGATCGCAACCAGCAGATAGACCGGTTGATCCATCCAGACGACAGGGAACGATTCCGCCGCGCCCTGGTCGAGTCATTTGCTTTAGGCAGGCCGTTTACGCTGCGCTATCGTCACATGCGACACGATGGGCACTACCGCTGGGCCGACAGCCGGTCGGAGCCGCTTCGCGACGGGGATGGCCGACTGCTACAGTGGTATACGGTCATCACCGATATCGACGATGAAACGAGGATGCAGGAGGAACTGAGGTCGGCACATGAGAGACTTGCGAGCGCCTCGAAGGCTGCCAGCCTTTCCGAGCTGACCGCATCCATCGCGCATGAAGTCAATCAGCCACTGGCCAGCATCGTGGCAAGCTCACAGGCCTGCGAACACTGGCTGAAAGCTGATCCGCCTAACATAACACGCGCGATCGCCAACGTGGGCAGGATCACGAGGGATGCAAATCTGGCCGCAGACATCATTCGCCGAATCCGTGTCCTGTTCTTTAGAACCTCTGAAACTAGGACGCCGGTTAGCATCAACGAACTCGTCTTGGACGTCTGCCGGCTCATGGAGAACGAGCTTGCGGTGAACGCAATTCAGATAAGAACCGGCCCGGATGACGGCTTGCCATCGGTAATAGGGGACCGTATCCAGCTTCAGCAGGTTCTCGTCAACCTGATCCGGAACGGCATCGATGCCATGGAACGCATGCCTCCGGAGGAACGAGTCCTTGAAATCGGCTCGCGACTTATCGCCGGAAACCGGATCTCGGTGGAGGTTCGCGACCAAGGATCCGGAATGGAAGACCCGCACATGATCTTCGAGGCGTTCTACTCGACCAAGGCGAACGGCAAGGGCATTGGACTGGCGATCTGCCGTTCCATCATCGAGGCGCATGACGGGGAGATACGGGCTGAGAATGGCGAAAACGGAGGCGCCGTATTCACCTTTACGTTGCCTATTTCCAACCCGGGGCAAGATAGAAGAGACGTCGCGTGACGCGATCACAGTAAGTACTACAACAGCACGGTGAACCGCGTAAGAAGAAATAGACTAAACTAACTAGAGCTGCTGCGATTGCCGAGGTTCGATGCTCTGAGCCATGATGTCGGCCATGCGTACTAGGTCGGGAACGGTCCGCACATTCAGTTTGCGCATGACGCTGCCTCGATGCAACTTCACAGTAGACTCGCTTATACCGAGCTCGGCGGCAATCTGCTTATTCATCCGTCCCGCAGCGACCAGCCAGGTCACATCCAATTCGCGTTCGGTCAGACACGAGAAACGCCGTCGCAAGTCATTAATGGCTTGCTGCTGGCGTCGCCTCGCGCGATCCCGTTCGAGAGCTGCGGAAACGGCGTCTAGCAGATCCTGATCCCGGAATGGTTTGGTGAGAAAGTCGACCGCTCCTGATTTCATAGCGCGGACGGTCATCTGTATATCCGCATGGGCGGTAAGGAAGACGATCGGAGTCTTAACTCCCGACCGGGCGAGATGCTCTTGGAACTCAAGTCCGCTGAGCCCCGGAAGCCGGACGTCCAGGACGATGCAACTTGGGTTGTCAGGCGACCTGTTCCGCTGAAGAAAATCACTGACCGAACCGAATGCTTGTGAGGAGAGATCGATGGATTTCAGAAGATCTTGAAGAGCTTGGCGAACCATAATGTCGGCATCAATTATAGATACGCTGGAGTCCCTACCGGCAAACTCGCTTCGGGACGTTTGACGACGAGAGGTGCCGTCGCCCGATAAAGCTAGGAATGCACCCGACGTCACGGTGTCAAGAAGCTCTTTTGCCGTATTTTCCATTGGTTCGACCTTAATCTTTAATTTCTCTTCGAGTTCTACTCAGAAAACGCGTGAAAGAGGTGGCACAATGATCAAAGATTGGCAGCATTGCGTTGGGAAACGGTGCGCCTGTCTGGTTTCTGGTCATAAACCTGTGTGTAATGAAGACCGTGATTCAGCACCATTAAACATTTCCATTAGACCTACGTTGACCGATCAGACGTCCGCATCCAGTTCGCCGCACTTCCCATGCGATTGTGCAGTGCCCCTCTCCACCCAAGGGAAGTTCACACTCAGAGCCGAGAACAGTTTGCTGATCAAGTGATCAAGGCGAGAGCAAGGGGAGCGTTGTTCACTCCGAATTTTAACTCTCGCTCCGGTGCAGTGCCGGAGCGAGATTATCTCGATCTGCGCGAAGCACGGAAGTTGCGGCGCAGGGTCATTCTTTCCGTGCCGCTGGGACTTGGTCGGACTCTCCACATGCGTTCGACACTATTTGCAAGAGGCAGTTCGATGGAGAACGTCGATCCGACATTTTGGATTGATCTCACCGCGACTTGATGGCGAAGCAGATCCGCAGTCTGGCGGACGATCATAAGGCCAAGACCCATTCCGTCCCACTCAGCGGAATCACCGCGCTCGAATGCGTCGAAGATGCGTTCGAGGCGTGCTGCGGGGATGCCGGCGCCGTCGTCCTGCACGTCGATGCACGCTCTGTGGCGCCTGGTCCGACACACCAGTCGGACATGGCCACGCGGACCGCTATACTTAATCGCATTGCCGACCAAATTGCGCAGGATCGTGTGGAGCATTTCAGGATCCGTTTCGACGATGCTGTCGGATGAGATTATCCGAAGCTCGACGCCGCAAGCCTCTGCATAGAAGCGCCAGTCGCTTTCGACCCGCTCCAGTACTTGAGCAAGGAGGACATTCTGGCGGCGCGGTTGCAACGTCTCGTCCTTCTGCGACAAGCGAGCGATGTCATCGAGTTCGCTACCGAGGCGCTTCATGGCATCAAGTGCGATGCGGAGACGATCTGCAATAAGGGCCGGCATACCAGCTTCTGCCGCGTAGGCGAGCGACATCATCGCGACATGCAGCGGTTGCTTCAAATCGTGGCCCGCTACCGCCATCATCCTCGCCATTGCGGCACGCGATGCTAATGCGCGCTCCACTGCTTCTGCACTCGCTTGCTCTGTCGTCATCTTCATTCCCGATCTTCGCCGTTATGCTCGACGCCACGCTACGGCGAAGGTCGATCGTGAATAATCCCACGTAGCGGCAGTCGCGGTCGCCTACACGGGCGAGCGACCGTACTTATGTACGGAAGAACGATCCCTTGCGCCGATATCTGAAGTGCCAACCGCCGCTTAGCTTCACACAATCTGGGGGACCCAGTACGGCAAGCCTACCGTTTTGTTGAAGCAAAGGAATCAAATATGACCATGCCTTCGTTCCGATACCAACTCGAAAAGTCCATCCCACGTGTCGGCAACGGCGGCATCACGCGGGGCGCGTCGATACACCAGTTTCCCGCCAGCATCGGTATCGCCGGCGTGTCGATGCGTCTCGATCCTGGCGCCATGCGCGAACTGCATTGGCATGCCAACGCCGCGGAATGGGCGTATGTGATTTCTGGCAACTGCCGCACAACGGTTCTTAATCCAAACGGGGGAGCGGCGACCGATACGTTCGGCCCGGGTGATGTTTGGTATTTCCCGCGCGGATGGGGTCATTCTATCCAGGGCCTCGGACCCGGCGAATGCCATTTCATTCTCATCTTCGACAATGGCGATTTCTCAGAGGATCATACCTTCAGCATCACCGACTGGCTGTCTTGTACGCCAGCGGAGGTCGTACGACAAAATCTGGGCCTTTCCGCTGAGTGCCTGTCAATGCTGCCGCACGGAGAGGCCTATTTCGCAACCGGCCCGGCGCCCGATGACCGGTCCCGGGATGCCGAGCCGCGGCCGGTTCCGGAACTGACAACATTCCATCGCTACCCGCTTTATGCTCAGCAACCGCGACGGGTGCCGGGCGGGGGAACGCAAAGAACCGTGTCGGTAGACGAGTTTCCGATCTCTACCACGATGGCCGGTTCGTTGTTGGAAATCGAGCCTGGGGCGATGCGCGAACTGCATTGGCACCCCAATGCCGACGAGTGGCAATACTACATCGAAGGCGCTGCAGAGATGGCGGTGTTCCTTGCCGAGGGACAGGTTGTCATTGAGCAGTTCGAGGCAGGGGACATCGGTTATGCGCCAATGGGTTCCGGCCACTATATCCGCAACACGGGGCCAGGAGTCCTGCGGGTCCTCGTCGGGTTCAATAACGGTCACTACGAGGCGAACGACCTCTCCGCCTGGCTAGCGGCCAATCCGGTCGACGTGCTGGCGGCGAATCTAAGCTTGCCGAGGGTGGCGGTGGCCGGTCTGAGGGCCAGACCGGGTTTTCTGGCGCCCGGCGCCCCGTGACGGACGCGGCTGAAACCGACCGCGTCACCCATCGCCGTCTCCCCGACTACTCTCCTCCTGGCGCGTAGGCTCGTTCTCGGTCGAGTGGTGGGCGAGAACGGAGCGGGGCTGAACACTGTGTTTCATCCAGAAGGAAAGCACAAATGAACACACCGGTTTGGCTCATCACCGGCGGATCGAGCGGGCTGGGCGCGTCTATTGCGCACGCGGCTCTGCGAGCCGGACATCGCGTGGCTGTCACGGCGCGGGACAGCTCTCGCCTGGACGCGCTGGCCGCGGATTATCCAGGCGCGGTACTGCCCCTATCGATGGATTTGACTAGCACCACCGAAATAGAGGCGGCCGTTGCGGCGGCCGAGGGATGGCATGGCCATATCAACGTACTCGTGAACAATGCGGCGGTCGGCTACCTCGCCCTAATAGAGGAAGGGCAAGACGAGAAAGTTCGTAAGCTATTCGAAACCAATGTGTTTGGCGCGGTCGCGGCCATACGGGCTGCCCTGCCTGGCATGCGCGCACGCGGAAGCGGGACGATCATCAATATCTCCTCGACCAACGGCATCGTCGCCATGCCGTCCCTCGGCTACTATAGCGCGTCGAAATTCGCTCTCGAAGCGCTCACTGAAGCGCTGACGCAAGAAGTCGCGCCGCTTGGCATACGCGTGATGTCGGTCCAGCCGGGGGGCATGCCGACGGGCATAGTCTCGCGCAATCTCCGGAGCCCGAGGATCGAGGGCTACGATGCCCCGGCGCATGCCATCATGGATCTTCTGGAAAACGACAGAGATGGCGCCCTTGCGCCGAGCGACCCCCATCGGATTGCACAGATACTTGTCGGTCTGGTGATGGCTAAAACCATGCCTCGGCAACTTATACTTGGCCCCGACAGTTGGGAGGCCATTACGTCAAAACTGATCGCGCAGCGTATGGAGTTCGACGCGTGGAAGGATATCGCCTACAGCACGGTCGCACTGTGAACGTTCCACGAGTTCGTCCGGGGATCGGTCAAACTGTCCGGAGAAGCTTCCGACCAATTAGCGCGGACGATACAGAGGTGGGAGCTAGCTCCGTCTCGAGCGAGGCCGCTGGTGTGTCGATCGAGAGGCGAAGGCGATCAGCTAGGATGGTCGCTTTGCCGGGCGTCTAGCCTCAATCTTCGTTCTCACGAGTGAGTCCTGACGTCCTGCCGCAACTCGGACGGCCCTGCGGCGTTCGCGTTGTGCTTGCTGGTGTAGGGTCACGCGTGGACGGCACGTACGCCATGTTCGGCTAGTGCGGCTGCGTTGCAGCCGTGTCAAACGGTTCGGTTCGCCGGAATCAAACCGAGATCTGCCAGGAGACTGGCAGATCTCGTCGGATCTATGGGTCTGTCTTTGCGGGTAGCAGGTCAGGCGGCGACGGATCGGCTGCTGATGCGACGCTTTTGTCTTGAACGCAGGGATAGCCCAAGACCAATGAAACCGCCGCCCTGGAACAAAAGGTCGACGGTGAGAACTGCGCCGAGGAGCCACAGGCCAACGGCAGGCCAAGTGGCGACAATGAACATGCCAACAACGACGGTGAAGACGCCGCTGCCGGCGATCCATCCCCACCCACCCTGGCTGCGAAGCTGCAAGCCAATAACAATGCGAAGGGTGCCAGCGGCAATGAGCAGGACGCCGAGCACCAGGGAAATGCCGACGGCGGTTAAGACAGGATCGTAGACCGAGATCGCTCCGGCAGCCGCATAGAGCAGTCCGGCCAGGAGGTAGAGAAAGCGGCGGCCCCAGCTGCCAGTCGTGAAGGCGTGGATGATCTGCATCACGCCACCGGCGATCATCATGGCGGCAATATAGAGAACGGATACGAGCGTCGCGAGCAGGAGGTTTAGGCCCGCAATCGCACCGGTGACCAGAAGTCCAATGCCAAGCGCTACGAACCAACCCCACTTGCCGTGAAGTTCCTTCAGTGGCGCTCCGGGCGAGCGGTTGATGGTGGTGTCGAACATTTCAGGTCTCCTTCTTTGCTGGATCGGATAGGCTTGATGCATCTGGCCAAGGGCCAGAAGATCGCGTGGCGACCACGGAATACCCGAGGAGGTGCGCTTATCGCTGAGCGCCTCAGAACGCTGGATGGACCGCTCGCCGGCTACCTGAGAGCGTCCTCGACGGTCGTCGCGATCCATTGTTCGACGGTGAGGCCGACGTCGCCCGCATGAACTGCCGCCGCGGCCGCCACGGAGGGAGGTAGCGGTACGTCGTAGATGATGTCCTGGATGCTGTTGGCTGCAAGCACTTGACGCGTAACGTTGTCGGCGAATTGTCTCACTCTTTCGAGCTTCTCCTCGTGGCTGCCGTCGGTACTGGCCGACACGGCCGGACAGTAGAGCGCGATAAGGTAGTTGATCGTATCGTCGCTGGACATTCCGTGCTCCCGCAGAAGCTGGATTGCCGTCTGCAACTGGGCGGGCTGGTCAAGCGTGAGCCCTTTAGGAACGAATCCCGTGACCTCGCCCTCTAGCGGGGAAACGTGGAGGTCGGCCGCGGACGGGCACTGCAGTTCTTGGGCATAAAGCCGCGCTGGAACCGCGACGAGCGCGACGTAAGCGGTCACCACAGCAACGACCAGGTTACAGGATTTCATGGCCATCTCTCCTGGAGAGGGAGTAAAGGGAGCGAAACGCATAGAGCACCCGCCATCGCCGACGTGTTTCCCCGGCAAAACGCTTGAAGACGGTGAACAAATGTGCCTGCGCCTGGAAGCCGACGCTCAGTGCGACCTCGACCAGTGAGTATGTGTTTTCGGCGAGCACGACCTTGGCGTGATGGGTCCGCCTGCGCACCACATACTCGTGCGGACGAAGATCGGTTGCCGTCCGAAACTGGGCTGCAGAATACATCCTGCTCAGGCCCGCTTGAGCCGCGAGATTACCAAGGCTGATCGTGTCAGCAATGTGGTCTTCGACATATAAGGCCCGCTTCAGCCGCCATTTCACCAGGGCATTTCCTGGGGTATGCGCGTTTTGGGTAACGCACAGTCCGAGCCAACGGGCGGCGACCGCAAGCCTGATCACGTCATCGTAGATGCCTCTAGACATGGGTTCGGGGTTATCAGTCGCAGGCGTATTGTCGAACATGCACGGCCCCTTGTGTCTCATTCCGCATAGGCCGGGCCGGCTGCGCTCGTCGTGGGGATCGTCGATCCTTTCCCCAGATGCGACAGCAGTAGGACTGCTCAACACGCCGAAATGACGGTCCGGTTACCCCGGTGAATCTGAACGTCACCCGTGCTCGGCTCAATTCGTACAATCGTCTTGCAACATGTACCCTCGCTTAGGATTCCCATGCTTTGGATTTAGACAACCTGCCGATGCGGTCCGCGAAGCCTTCCTGCGGCCAAGCGTCTGGCGCTCGGACGTCCGCGGTCGAGGCGCCAAGCCAACGTCGGAAGAGCGAGCGGAGGTCGCTCCGGTCAGCGGCTTCATGTTCGAAGCCAGCGCCCCGGTTCTTACTCGTCGTGCGCCAAGCTCTTCGCGCGCGGCTTCGCCATATCGATCGGCTCGGCTTGCAGCACGATCGGGCAGGACGCGCCCTGTTACACCTGAACTGCTCGATTCCTGGCTTCGCATGCTGAGCCTGATGGAGCGCCCGGACCAGGTTCCGGCCCTGGCCCCGGCCTACCAGCGCGAAATTCTCTTCCACGTGCTGAAGGGGCCACTCGGCTGGATGCTGCGGGATATGGCGACCCCAGATACCACGCTTTCAGGGGTCGGCATCGCCATTCAGTGGCTCAGGGAAACTTCGCCAAGCCGCGCCAGTTGTACGTTTGTTCGCAAAATCCACTCCTCTTGCGCAACATGACAAGAGTAAGTTTCGCCTCTGCCGTCCCATCGGCTGGGATGCCTTTGCCGATCTCATCTAGAGCGAGAAGCTTCCCTCGCTTTTCCGCCCGTTCCAGCTGTGCAGAGCCATTCCACTGGCTCGCATCCTGGCAATAGAGTTTCTCTCAACGCGCAGTGTGCATGATCGCATCTGGGGGCGTGGGACGTTTCGAGGGGAACACGATCTGGCATTTGAAGTTTGCTCATAACGCAGCGTCTGCTTTGACGAGTTTCGCCTGCGCAAGCCTTGCGCCTGTCATCATCTGGATCAAGGCTCGCGTGAGAAGAATGTCTCCGATAGCGACGAAGATCGCGAAAGCTTCTCGCAAGGGCTTGACTGTGGCGTCGGCGCTGGCGCACCGGCGGAAGTCTGCTGTCCCGGCTTCGTACCGGTCGCTGCTCACGCCAACTGTGGCTAAGCCCGACGTCCCATCCGCTCTTCACGCCGTTCAGCATCGAACGCCTGCCTTCCCTTCGCATTCCATAGGTTGCGCGCATGCTCGCCTTCATCGCTCTGCAGCTTGGCGGCGATCCGAAGCAACGCGCCGTAGATGGTAGCGCGATCGTCGTTGGTCAGATCAACGATGCCCGCCTTGACGACGAGACCGCCAAGTTCGATGAGCTGCCGTGTGCGCTTGCGACGCTCGACCTGCCAGGTGCGCATATCATGCCGAGCCAGAGCCGCCTGCCGGCGATTGTGGGCCGCCCGGTTGCGCTGGAGTGCCGCGAGGGTTGCGCTGAGATGCCGGAGCAGTTCGCCGGGAACCGCTCTCGAAAAACATCACCCCACGCTTGGCCCATGCCTCACGCTTTGCGGTCTCTTTCGTCTCGGCGATTGCAACCAGTGCGCCGGCCAGTTCGTCGGTGCTGAGCTGGTCGGCGCCGGTGGCGATCACCAGCTCTCCAAGCTGCTGGACCTTTCTGGTTCTGAGCTCTCGCGCCTTGTCTTCCAGCGCCTTCAGTTCCGCATCGTAGTCGCGTGGCTTGCGCATCTGCTGTCTCCATCATCTCCATTGATTGTCGATGCAGCGATGATAGGCGAGCGTCTGCCGGATGGCTTCAGGGTTGCCGAGACGGCTCGGGACGCGCCGGTCCATCCCGAGAATTTTTCGAGGGAGGGCGCGCTTATACGTCGTGCCGACGTACGCTTTGCCGTGCAAATGATCTGCTCGCGATGGCGATCTATCATCTTCACGTCAAGATCATTGGCCGCAAGGCAGGCAGCAGCGCGTTGGCTTCTGCGGCCTACCGCTCGGCTTCGAGGCTGCGCGACGGGCGTATCGAACGTACTCACGATTTCTCGGCCAAGCGCGGTGTTGTCCATTCCGAGGTGATGCTGCCTGAGGATGCTCCGGAGGCCTGGCGCGACCGCGAGAGGCTGTGGAACGATGTCGAGGCGTTCGAGGTCCGCAAGGATGCCCAGCTCGCTCGCGAGGTGGAGTTTGCGCTCCCGCGAGAACTCAGCCAGGCGCAAGGCATCGAACTGGCGCGCGACTTTGTTCAGGCTGAGTTTGTGAGCCAGGGCATGGTCGCCGATCTCAATGTGCATTGGGACAGGGCGGAGGATGGCAGCCCCAAACCGCACGCTCATGTCATGCTCACCATGCGGTCCGTGGACGAGAACGGCTTTGGCGCCAAGGTTCGAGACTGGAATGCTACCCAGCTGGTCGAGCGCTGGCGCGAGCGGTGGGCGGAGCTTGCCAATGAACGCTTGGCCGAACTCGACATCGACGCCCGCATCGATCATCGCAGTCTGGAAGCGCAGGGCATTGCCCTGGAGCCGCAAACCCAGATTGGTGCGCCAGCGCAACGCATCGAGGGCAGTGACCTTGCTGCTGGCGATAGTGAAGCAGATCGCGCCGAACTGCACCGCGAGATCGCGCGCAACAATGGTGCGCGCATCATTGCCGATCCAACCGTAGCGCTCGATGCCATCACCCATCAGCAATCGACCTTCACCCGAAAAGACATTGCGAAGTTTGCGCATCGGCACAGCGATGGAGTGGAGCAGTTCAACGCGGTAGTGGCAGCCATCGGCAACGCACCCGATCTGGTCGAACTCGGCAAGGACATGCGCGGCGAAAACCGTTTCACCACCCGGCAGATGATCGAGACCGAACAGCGCCTTCACCGCGCTGCGGAACGTATTGATTTGGACGAGCGACACGCGGTGAGTAACGCACATCGTGAGGCAGCATTGGCGCAGGCTGCGCAACGCGGGCTTGTCCTGTCAGGCGAGCAGATCGATGCACTTGCGCACATCACCGATGGCCACGGTCTTGGTGTCGTTGTCGGCTTTGCCGGAACGGGCAAGAGCGCCATGCTGGGCGTTGCGTGCCAGGCATGGGCAGCGGCGGGCTATGAGGTTCGAGGCGCCGCACTCTCCGGCATTGCCGCCGAGAATCTGGAGGGCGGTTCAGGCATTTCGTCACGCACCATCGCCAGCATGGAACATAGCTGGGGACAGGGCAGGGATCTGCTCAGCGCCCGCGATGTCCTGGTGATCGATGAGGCCGGCATGGTCGGCACGCGCTCCAACTGGCGCGTGCTCTCCCATGCGGCGGACGTTGGCGCAAAAGTCGTCCTCGTCGGCGATCCGCAGCAATTGCAGGCAATTGAAGCCGGTGCGGCATTCCGCTCGATCCATGAGCGACATGGTGGCGTCGAAATCGGTCAGGTGCGCCGGCAGCGTGAGGACTGGCAGCGTGATGCCACGCGCGATCTTGCAACCGGCAGGATCGGCGCTGCGATCGACGCCTATGACGCGCAGGGCATGGTGCACCAAGCTGCGTCGCGCGATGAGGCACGCAGCGATCTTGTCGAGCGCTGGGATCGGGACAGGCATGCAGAGCCTGAAGCGAGCCGGATCATTCTCACCCACACAAACGACGAAGTGCGCGCGCTCAACCAGGCAGCGCGCGAGCGGATGCGCGCGGATGGAGATCTCGGCGACGAAGTTCAGGTGGATGTGGAGCGCGGTGCAAGGACCTTCGCACGCGGCGACCGGGTCATGTTCTTGCGCAACGAGCGGTCGCTCGGCGTCAAGAACGGCACGCTCGGTGTGATCGAAGAGGTCAGCGTCCAGACGATGACGGTTCAAACCGATGACGCCAGGTCTGTGCGCTTCGATCTGAAAGACTATGCCCACATCGACCACGGCTATGCCGCGACCATCCATAAGGCCCAGGGCATGACGGTCGACCGCACCCATGTGCTGGCAACGCCGGACATGGATTCGCACAGCAGCTACGTGTCCCTGTCGCGACATCGGGATGGGATGGAACTGCATTACGGCAGCGAAGACTTCGCGACCCGCGAACGACTTGTCCGCGCGCTGTCACGCGACCGCACCAAGGATATGGCGTCGGATTACGACCAGATCGACCCGGCGCAACACTATGCCGAGCGACGCGGGATCAGCTTCCGTCAGCGTGTGGTCAAGATCGTGCGCCGGATCGTTCCGGAGAAGCTTCGCGACGGGATTGAAAGGATGCTGGACGGGTTGCGCTCGCCCGGACAAGCAGAGCCCGGCCAGGACCGTGCGTACAGGCCGAAAGGGGGAGAGGTTGGAACGCAAAACGGCGATGCCGGCGCCGAACCAGGAAGGGAAGCGGGCACCAGGGGAGCGCAACGCGGAGCGGATGCGTTGTTGGACGAGGAAGCGGCGTTGCGCAGAGCTCGCACGAAGGCTCTCGTGCGCCACGCGCGAGCGCTCGATGCTATTATCAGCAACGGAAATGTGGACGGGCAGGGTAGTCCCGGGCAGATGCGCGAATTGAGGGATGCACGCAACGCGTTCGATAAGGTTCGGCCGCATGGCTGGCGCGATGCCGAAGCGGCCTATATCAAGAATCCCGAGCTGGTTCGTGAAGCGGGAGCCGGTAGCGTCAACCGTATCGTGCTCGCTCTCCAGCTTGAAAGCGAAATCCGCACCGGACCGGAAGCCGATCCGACCCGCCGGGCCGACCGTTTCGTGGAACGCTGGCAGAAGCTCCACCGGACAAGCCAGGACCAATACCAGGCTGGCGACATGTCCGGTTACAAGTCAACCCGCTCGGCCATGTCCGACATGGCCAAGAGCCTCGAGCGCGATCCGCAACTGGAATCGCTTCTTGCAAACTATAAAAAGGCGCTTGGCGTCGAAGTGGAGTCCGGCCGGCGCCTGGGCGCGGAACTCGCGTTCAGCCACGGTATTGGCATTGGGCGTGGCATGGGCATCTAAACTTATTACGAAATGGCATGTCGAGCGTGTCGTCGACGAAGGTAGTTCCCATCGACAACGACGATGATGACCATGAATGAGATGGAGTCGTCGAACTCTCCCTTGGTAAGGGAGTAGTCTATCGCTGCATACCGGCGGATTTTTCGCTGCGATATCAGGCGCTTGCTCGTTCGCCGTTTTCGGCAGTGGTGTGAGCTGGTGCACGTGTAGTGCCCGGTCCGCATCCGCTGCCGGCCTCATTCGATGTAAGCCGGTCCGTCCTTTTTCACCGGTCCCCACATGCCTCCGGTGAAACTATCGCTGTCGGCGATCTGCAGGACGTTCGGCGGATCGTCGCGGTATTTCTTGCCAAACCAACCTTCGTATTCGAGTTGGATCGGAAATTCGGCTTGAGCCTTCCAAAAGCTCTTCTTCGGAATCCTATGTGTTAGGCCAAAAGAGCATGTCGTCTGCGCGCCGTTCTGAAGAAGGCGGATCACCATCGAGGACTCAAAACAGGCCAGCCAAAGGCCGCGTGCCTCGGCATCGGCGCCAGCGCCAAGGGCAGCCTCGAGCGCCGCCTGGTCTCGTACTATCAACCTGATGTTCTTGGCTGGGATCGACCCCGAATTCAGTACCACCAGATTATAGGCGATCGCCTCGTTACCTCCGTCATGCGTCTGAACCATCGCCGTTACGATCGGTCGGAACTGGCGCCGCCAAAAGAAGATCGATAGCCCGAACGCCAGGATCGCGACGACTAAGGCTACTACGGATACCGCGAGTTCGGCTGTCATCGTCGCCTAATCGCTCCATCGGATTTTGCTGCCGCGAAGGTGCTGTGTGTCGGCTGCGAACTGGATTTGCGCTATGATGAAGGCCTTTTCGACGCCCGGCGCGACCGCGGCGATCAGGGCATCGAGGGGAAGGACGCAATGCTTCGGGCCAGGAATGGATAGATTGAAGCCAGTGGGATAGCGCAGGTCGTAATCCTGATTGACATGGGCGAGCTGGATCGCCAGCGCTTTCATCATCTGGTCGGCAACCACAAGGCCTTGCTTTTCGCACTCAGCGAACACTTGTCCTGTGTCATGTCGCAATGGTCTTTTGCCAAGCTTGCTCTTCGGCGTGCCCTTCGCCACCAGATATGATTTGAGAATGACCTCCACGGCATGCGCGAGGAGGAAATAGGCCGGATAGCTAAGAC
>NZ_RZRK01000189.1:0-8898 GCF_003997835.1 Mesorhizobium sp. M7A.F.Ca.CA.004.12.1.1 | reverse complement strand
GCTTCGTTCCGGTCCAAGAATTCAGCTTCTCTTGTAGCGGATGGTGTCGAAGCGCGCCGCCAGCGCATCATAGAGCAGCAGCCGGCCGACCAGCGGCTCGCCAATGCCGGTGATCAGCTTGATCGCCTCCATCGCCTGCAGCGTACCGACGACGCCGGTCAGCGCGCCAAGCACGCCGGCTTCGGCACAGGACGGCACCAGGCCCGGCGGCGGCGCCTCGGGAAACAGATCGCGATAGCTTGGGTTGGGCTTGCCGTCCCTGCCGTCTTCGAATGGCTTCAGCACCGTTACCGAACCATCGAAGCGTCCGACGGCGGCATGCACCAGCGGCTTGCCTTCGCTCGCGCAGGCATCGGCCACGGCATAGCGCGTTTCGAAATTGTCGGAACCGTCGACGACGATGTCATAGCGGGCGACGAGGGCGGGCGCATTGTCCGTGGTCAGCCGGAACGTATGCGGTTCGACTGTGGTGTTGGGATTGATGCGAGCGATTGCCGCCTTGGCGCTATCGGTCTTCAGCAGGCCGACAGTGTCGGTACCGTGAATGACCTGGCGCTGCAGGTTGGACAGCGAAACGGTGTCGTCATCGATCACGCCGAGTGTGCCGACGCCGGCGGCGGCAAGATATTCAAGCACCGGCGCGCCCAGTCCGCCAGCGCCGATGACCAGCACCCGGGCCTGTTTCAGCCTTTGCTGGCCGGCGCCGCCGATCTCCGGCAGCACGATGTGGCGGGCATAGCGTTCGATCTCGTCTGCGGTCAGGGCGGCAGTGGTCATTGCCTGATCATACAGGGACTGAAAAACCTTGTCAGGGGCCAACGCACCTGTTGATGTCGCCCAGGAACACGAGGCACAATGGTCTAGATCGTTGGCCCAACTGTCCCATGGTCGACAGTCAGGAATTGCGCGCGCCCCTGGAGACTGGAAAACAGCGCAGCATCGGTTCCTGTCATGAACGCCTGGCAGTTCAGTTCCTCCAGGATGGAGAACAGCGCCGCGCGCCGCCGGCTGTCGAGATGCGCGGCGATCTCGTCGAGCAACAGGATCGGCGTCATGCCCGACATTTCGCCGGTCAGCCTTGCGTGCGACAGCACGATGCCGACCAGCAGTGCCTTCTGCTCGCCGGTCGAGCAGAGTTCGGCCGGCATCGCCTTGGGGCGGTGTCGAACCACCAGATCCGAACGGTGCGGGCCGTCGAGGGTGCGCCCGGCGGCGCGATCGCGCTCACGGCCCCCGGCAAGCGTCCGACGGAAGCGCTCCTCGACATCGACCGCCGGCGCGGCGGCGATTTCGGCTTCCAGATCGCCCGAAAGGCCGATATCGGCCCGCGGAAATGGTCCCGTGTCGGGCAGCCTGTCGATCATGGTGGCGAGCAGCCGCACCATTTCGGCCCGCGCCGCGGCTATCGCCACACCGGTTTCGGCCATCTGCGTCTCGATAGCGTCGAACCAGCGGTCGTCCCGGGAGTTTTCGGTAAGCAGCCGGTTACGACCGCGCATAGCCTTCTCGTAGTCGATCGCACGTTGCCCGTGCCCGGGATCGATCGCCAGCACGAGCCGATCGAGAAATCGCCGGCGATCCGCGGCCGGTCCGGTGAACAACGCGTCCATGGCTGGCGTCAGCCACACCACGCGCAGCCATTCCAGCATGTCCTCGGCCGAGCGCGCCGACGCTCCGTTGATGCGCACCCGCCTGCCGCCTTCGCCGGCGGTGTCGCCGCCGGAAATGCCTGTTCCGATCTCGACCTGGCCGTCAGGTCCGTCGAGCCGGGCATGCAATGCAAAGCCGCCGTCGCCGCCCTCGCGTGCGACATCCACGTAAGGGGCGCGGCGCAAACCACGCCCCGGTGTCAAAAGGGAGATTGCTTCGAGGAGATTGGTTTTGCCGGCGCCGTTGTCGCCGGAAAAAACCACGGCACCTGGCGCCAGATCGATCGTCAGCGCCGCGTAGTTTCGGAAATTGGTAAGTGTAAGCTTACTTATGTGGTTCTGTGCCGGCAACCGCTATCCGCCTATAGAGCGTTCCATCGTTTCACGGAAACGCAAAACCAATCTATCTCTTTGTTTTAACGCAATTCCCAAGGGAAAGCGCTATGCGCTTTTCCCGGGAAAACCGCTTCACACTTTTCCTGGAATTGCTCTAGAAGTTGCCGTAAATATCGCGCTTGCCGGTCCACAACAGGACCGAAGTGCTGACACCGTGCCGCTACACCCGCATCGGCATCAGCACATAGAGTGCGGTCTCGTCGGCCATGTCGTGGATCAGCGTCGGCGAGCCGGCGTCGGCCAGCATGAACTTGGCTTCCGTGCCGGTCAGTTGCGCGGCAACGTCGAGCAGGTACTTGGCGTTGAAGCCGATCTCGATCGGATCGGATGAATAGTCGGCGGACAGCTCTTCGGTGGCGCTGCCTGAATCGGGATTGTTGACCGCAAGTGTCACCTGACCCTCGCTGATCGACAGCTTCACCGCGCGGCCGCGTTCGGAAGAGATGGTCGAGACGCGATCGACAGCGGCGGCAAAACTCTGGCGGTCGATGATCAGCTTCTTGTCGTTGCCGGTCGGAATGACCCGCTGATAGTCGGGGAAGGTGCCGTCGATCAGCTTCGAGGTCAAAACCACGCTGCCGATCGTGAAGCGGATCTTGGTGTCCGACAGTTCGGTGGTGACCGCGACATCCGGATCGTCGACGAGCTTCTGCAGCTCGCTCACCGTCTTGCGCGGAATGATGATGCCCGGCATGCCTTCGGAACCCGCTGGCGCATCGATCTCGGCGCGCGCCAGGCGGTGGCCGTCGGTCGCTACCGAGCGCAGCTTCAACTTGCCGCCGACCTCATGCGTGTGCAGATAGATGCCGTTCAGGTAATAACGCGTCTCCTCGGTGGAGATGGCGAATTGGGTCTTCTCGATCAGGCCTTTCAGGGCAACCGAGTCGAGACGGAAGATATGCGAGAACGATCCGGCCGAGAGCTCCGGGAAGTCGGATTGCGGCAGGCACTGAAGGCGGAAGCTCGAGCGGCCAGACGTCACTGACATGGCGTTGCCGTCCTCGTCCGTCTTCAGCATCACCTCGGCGCCATCGGCAAGCTTGCGCACGATGTCGTAGAGCAGATGTGCCGGGACTGTCGTCGCCCCGCCGCGCTCCACCTTGGCGGGTGTCGCTTCGGTCACCTCGAGGTCGAGATCGGTCGCCTTCATTTCAAGGCTGGCGCCTTCGGCGCTGAGCAGCACGTTGGACAGGATCGGTATGGTGTTTCGCCGCTCGACCACGCGATGGACGTGGTTGAGCGACTTCAGGAGATTGGACCGTTCCAGGATAACACGCATGACGAAACAGGCTCGCTTGAATGAATGACGGGTCACCAGTGAGCGGCGTCCCGCGAAAGGTCTGAACAGGCTCAGAATCTGCGTAAACTGACAGGAAAAAACCAGCAAACGCAAGCCCGCGCCACCGGTTCAGGCCGGCTACGCGGGCTTTCTGGGGATAACGCGCCCGAAGTCCGCGAGCCAGTGTCGTAAAACCGAAATCCAGATCGCTTCCAGGCGGCGCCACGAGCCCGATCCAGGCCCAGCGCCGCACTGGCAAGCCATTGAATTCCGGTATTGTTCCGGCTCAGCCATCCCCGGAGGATCAGGCCTGGTCGTTGATCAACCGCCTCAGAAGCTCAAGTTCCTGCGCCAGCGTGTTGTCGTTGCCGGAAAGGTCCTCGATCTTGCGCACGGCATGCAGCACCGTGGTGTGATCGCGGCCGCCGAAACGCCGTCCGATCTCGGGTAGTGAGCGCGGCGTCATCACCTTCGACAGGTACATGGCGACCTGCCGCGGCTTGACGATGGTGCGCGTGCGCCGGTTGGACAGCAATTCGGTCTTCGACACATTGTAGTGACGCGCCACGATGCGCTGGATGTCCTCGATACGGACACGCTTCGGCTCGCCGGTGCGATAGATGTGGCCGAGAATTTCGTCGATCCGGTCGATGGTGATCTGCGGCTCGAAGGATTGACGGAACAAAAGCTGATTGAAGGCGCCTTCCAGCTCGCGTCCGCTGCCGGTCACGGTGCGGGCGACGTGATTGAGGATCTCCTCCGAAATGTCGAGCGATGCGTCGTCGCTCCTGGCCGTGGCAAGGCGCAATTTGAGCATGCCGAGGCGCATGGCGAAATCGGGCGCCGACATTTCAAGCGCGACACCGCCATTGAGGCGCGAACGGACCCGCGGTTCGAGCGATTCCAGTTCCGACGGCGGCCGGTCGGCGGCGACGACGACCTGCTTGGCGCTGTCGAGCAGCATGTTGATGAGGTGGCAGAATTCATGCTGGATCGACTTGCCCTGCAGAAACTGCATGTCGTCGATGATGAGCAGGTCGATGTCGCGCAGCTGTTCCTTGAGCGTCAGCGCGTTGTTGTCGCGGATCGCGGTGGCAAAGCGCCACATGAAATACTCGGCCGTGAGATAGACGACGCGCGACTTGGGGTTCTGCTTCAGCGATTCCGCAGCGATGGCCTGCAGCAAATGTGTCTTGCCGAGCCCGACGGTTGCGTGAAGGAAAAGCGGATTGAAGCGCACTGCGCTCGATTGCGATTCCGCTACCGCCTTGGCGGCGGCGAAGGCCACCCGGTTCGACGGTCCCTCGATGAAGGACCCGAACGTGTAGCGCGGATCGAGCGGCGACCCCAGCACGTTGTGGCGAAATTCGCTCTCGATCGGTGTGCCCGGACGCGGAGCCGGTGCGCGCTCCACCCGGCTGGGGCTGACTGTGCCGGCGGCAAGTGCCGTCTGCGTCTGCCGTGTCATCTTGCTGCGTGCTGGCGTCACCTCTGGCTCGGCCTGGCTGCGTCCCTGACGGGTTGCCGTGCGCACGACGATGTCGATCTTGAGGAGATCGGCATCCTCCTGCTTCCACAGCTCTGAAATGAGGTCGAGATAGTGGCCGTTGATCCATGAACGCAGGAAGGCGGTAGGCACGGAGATGCGGACGATGCCCTTGGAAGCCTCGGCGACCTTCATGCGGCCAAACCAGCTCGAATAGACTTCGGTTCCCAGGCGCGCCTTCAACTGGGTCTTGACCCGGTCGAATTTCTGTTCCGCGTCGCTGGACACCGCCATGTCGTTTGCTCCGATCAAAGTTCCAGGAAATGGGAGGTCGCCCGTAAGTTCCCTTTCAATGCCGCTCTGCATGATCTTTTCCTTGTCCTTCCGTACCTGTTTTCCACCGGGGATGCGCCTCCTGCATCCGGTTCCGGCGACCTAAGTCTTTGCTACGATGTCCGCTGCCGCCGCCGGCAGATGAACGTCGCCCATTATCCGCGGGAACCGGTGCCGGCCCATGGAAGCCAGTCCGCGTTGGGTATGTCAGGGCAATACAACACCGCCCGGCGAAAAGAGCGCCGGCGCGCCGTCTACCTGCCATGTCTAGTTACGCCAGTCCCCTACCGTATCGAAAAAGACAAACCAAAACCGTCCGCGGACTTGATCCGCGTTGCAAATCCCGCCAATTTAAGCTGGCCGATTCAGGCTTGGGTTAAGAGCCAGAGCCCGTCCCTTTCGATAGATCGACACTACCGAAATCGCTGTGGATAGGGCAAGGCCACGTCTAACGGATTTTTAAGGAATCTGGTTAGTGGAGGCGGGTTCGAGTGGCGTGCCGCGACGGCACATTTTAACAAAGCCATTGTGATTCAAACCCTTTTCCGGCGAATATGAAAAACCGGGCGCTGACAGAAATATTCTGAAATAATTCGCTTGACAGCGACTTCTCCCCGATCGGGCCGGTCCGGTGTGGACAAGCTGTGGATCACCATCTGTAAGTCACTGAAAGATATAAGGTATTTCTGACAGTTAAGAATCTTTAGGTCGGCCGTTTCAAGCATGCCGATCACCAGCAGGCATGCATATGCCGGCAAACTATTCCTAATTGTGAAATGCCGCATAAGACGCCGTTTCCGGACATTCTTTTTAAGTGCTTGCCGGCAAACGAAAAAACCCGGCACAAACGGCCGGGTTCGAAGAACGTCAGTCTAGGCAAGTAATGTCAGGCCGACAGTACCTTGACCCGCTGAGCCAGTCGCGACACCTTGCGGGACGCCGTGTTCTTGTGGATCACGCCCTTGGTCGCGGCACGCATCAATTCCGGCTCCGCGATCTTGAAGGCAGCCTGTGCGGCAGCCTTGTCACCGGAGGCAAGGGCCTCTTCGACCTGGCGGATATAGGTGCGGACGCGCGAGCGGCGGTTCTTGTTGATCGCTGCGCGGCGGACGATCTTGCGCGTTGCCTTTTTGGCCGAGGATGTATTGGCCATGATGCCTCTCTTCTGATCTGGTCGGCGCATGCGGGATGCCGCAGGGCGCAAAAAACAAACGGGCAGCCACGGGGCCGCCTCGGTTGGTGCGGCTTATAGTTCAGCTTTTCCGGCGCGTCAACGCTGCCCGGCCTTCTTTTTGGCGGCCAGCAGCCATCTTCTTCGCAGCCAAGGGATTGGCGTCAGCGGTTGGTGAAATTCGGCTTCCGCTTCTCGGCAAAGGCCGCCATGCCTTCCTTCTGATCGTCCAGTGCAAACAGCGAGTGAAACAGCCGGCGCTCGAACCGCAATCCCTCGGCAAGCGTCGTCTCGAAGGCGCGGTTGACAGCCTCCTTCGCCATCATCACGGATGGTAGCGAGAAAGCGGCAATCTTGGCCGCGGCCTTCAGCGCCTCCTCGACAAGCTCGCCGGCAGGCACCACCCGCGACACCAGGCCAGAACGCTCGGCCTCGGCGGCATCCATCATCCGCCCGGTCAGGCACATGTCCATCGCTTTCGACTTGCCGACGAAGCGGGTCAGCCTTTGTGACCCGCCCATGCCTGGAATGACGCCGAGGGTGATCTCGGGCTGGCCGAATTTGGCCGTGTCGGCGGCGATAATGAAATCGCACATCATCGCCAGCTCGCAGCCGCCGCCGAGTGCATAGCCCGCCACTGCCGCGATAATAGGCTTTCGCGCCCGCGTCAGTTCCTCCCAGCCGACGAAGAAGTCTTGGGCGTAGGCGTCCGCGTAGGAGATGGACTGCATCTCCTTGATATCGGCGCCGGCGGCGAAAGCCTTTTCGGAACCGGTGATGACCATGGCGCCGACACCGGGATCGGCGCTGAACCCGTTCACGGCCGCCACCACCTCGGTCAGAATCTGCGAATTCAGCGCGTTGAGCGCCTGCGGCCTGTTCAGCGTGATCAGCCCGACCTTGCCGTGCGTCTCGGTGATGATCGTCTCATAGGCCATGGCTGCTTCTCCTTGCTCACGCTCGTCTAGAGCGGTTCATCGTTTCACGGAAACGCAGAACCGCTCCATCTCTCTGTCTTGACGCAATTCCGAACGGGAAACCGTTCCCACTTTTCCTGGAATTACTCTGACTCATCGCTGACATGTCCGGCAATAAAAGGTCGATCGGCCGCTCTGCACGACACGTTCGATGTGGCCGCCGCAGCCGGGCTTGGAGCAGGCCTTGCCTTCGCGGTCGTAGACGGCGAAGGCGTGCTGGAAATAGCCCAGCGCCCCATCGGTCTGCATATAGTCCCGCAGTGAGGAGCCGCCGGCTGCGATCGCATCCGATATCACCGAACGAATGGCTTGCGCGAGGTGTTCGCTTTGGGCCTGGGCTTTCTTTCCGGGCCTGGCGATCGTGCCCGCCTCGCGCAGCGGCGACAGGCCGGCACGCCACAACGCCTCCGACACATAGATGTTGCCGAGCCCGGCGATCAGCCTCTGGTCGAGAAGCGCTGCCTTCAGCGGTGATCGCCGCCCCTTCATCAATGAGGCAAGCAGCGCACCGTCCAATGTGTTGCCGGTTGGCTCGACGCCAAGTCCAGCCAGCATCGGATGAACGTCCGGCAGCCCTTCCGCAAACAGCATGAAGCCGAAGCGGCGCGGATCATTGAAGATCACGCGGGACCGGGCACCGGCCGGAGACACGACATGGAAGACGACGTGGTCGTGATTGGAGCTCTTCGAGCGGTCGTGCCGGAAGATGCCGGGCATGTCGCTGCCATCGGCCGTCTCTATGCGGAATGAGCCCGACATGCCGAGATGGCAGATCAGCATGGGGCCGCCTTCCAGGTCCATCGTCAGATACTTGGCCCGGCGGCCGAGTGCCGTGATCGTCTTGCCGGTCAGCCGCTGCGCGAATTTCTCGGGAAATGGAAAGCGCAGATCCGGTCGGCGCGCCTCGACGCGGGCGATGGTAGCGCCTTCCAGAACCGGCTGCAGCCCGCGCCGGACGGTTTCGACCTCCGGCAATTCAGGCATGACCGCCGATCGCCGTATAGAAAGACGTGCCGTAGCGTCCGGGCGCCAGCCCGAGATGCTCGGCCACGGTCTCGCCAATGTCGGCGAATGTCGTTCTCAGTCCGATGTCGCCGCCCTTGAGACCCGGTCCAGTGCCGATCACCGGAATGCGCTCGCGCGTGTGATCGGTCCCGCCCCAGGTCGGGTCGTTGCCGTGGTCGGCCGTCAGGATGAGAAGATCGCCCTGCCGCAGCCTCGCAAATGCCTCCGGCAGCCGCAGGTCGAAGGCCTCGAGCGCGGCAGCATAGCCCGCGACATCGCGGCGGTGACCGAATTCGGTGTCGAAGTCGACGAAATTGGCGAAGACGAGGTCACCGTCGCCGGCATTATCCATCGCACCCAGAGCCTCGTCGAACATCGCCATGTTGCCTGCCGCCTTGCGCACTTGCGAAATTCCGCGATGGGCGAAGATGTCGCCGATCTTGCCGACGGCGATGACACGGCTGCCACGCGCCGTCAGCCGGTCGAGCAGGGTCGGTTCCGGCGGGGGCACGGCGTAGTCATGACGGTTGTATGTCCGCTCGAAAGTGGCGGTGGTTTCGCCGACGAATGGCCGCGCGATCACCCGTCCGATCCTCAGAGGG